>JBJSYW010000049.1:0-4000 GCA_046089985.1 Chloroflexota bacterium | reverse complement strand
CTGAAGCGTCTGTATAAACGCTGCACCCCCTGGAAGCTGCGCTACCTGCTGCACGGGTTGGTCGGCGGCGCGGCGCACGGGCTGCAGACGGCCTGGAACGATTTTAACGCTTCCGTCCATGCTGTCCGCACCGTCGTTGACGTGGTGGAGGAACTACCGATTCTACCCGATGTCGTACAGACCCTGGCGGCGGCGGACGCCGACCTGTATATCGCCCCAGGCGTCAGCGAGGTGGCTGCCATGACCGCCTGGTATGCCCGCAGCAGTCGCCACCCATATGTAATGCTGGCCGGCTCCGACCGTGATTTTTCGCCCAATATCCTGAACGACCCGGATGGACGCGATGCGCACGGACGGCCCCACGCCCTGCTGCGCTACGTGATCCGCAGCGCCGCCCGGCACATTGTACAGAACACCAACCAGTTAGAGCTGGCGCGTGCCTTTGACGTCTCAGCCGTACTCGTACCGAACCCGATTGACCTGGCTCCGGATTACCCGGCGCAACCAGGCGCTCGCCAGGTGCTGTGGGTGGGCAACACCGAGCAGACCGTCAAGCAGCCGCAGATCATGCTCGAGCTGGCCCGCCGCCTGCCTGAGTACGAGTTCGTAATGATCATCACCCCGATCCAGCCGGATGCCTATGCGCAAATCGAGCAGGCGGCGGGCCGGCTGCCCAACCTGACCGTGTGCTCACGCATTCCCTATCGGCAGGTCGAGCAGTACTTCGCCCGGGCGCGCTGCCTGGTCAACACATCCGTATATGAAGGGCTGCCGAATACCTTCCTGCAAGCCGGTAAGTACCGCGTGCCGCTGCTGTCGCTCAACGTTGACCCCAATGGCATGCTCACCCAGCACAATTGTGGGCTACTGTGCGGCGGCGACCTCCAACGCCTGGAGAGTCACCTGCGCAATCTGATGACCGACGACGCGCTGCATGGGCAGTTGGGCACAAACCTCCACGCCTACGTCCAGGAACACCACGACCAGCACAAAATCATTGCACAGGTGGAAGCAATTTTTCGGTCCGCTCTGGATCAGTATGCCCAGGTAAATCGCTGAATTATAGTGATTACGCTCTTCAATCCAAGCCGCCCTGCCCTTGACACAGGCTTCAATTCGAACGAAAATAATGCACTATTCAAATATCGCTTGGAAAATATAACCAGGGCGATCGAGAGGCAAGAATGCCGTACAAATTACGCCAGCAGTTCCATCAATTGCGCAGATCTTTCGATATAAACAACATAATACGGAAAATCAATGGGCCGGGTTTTCGAGACATACTGGAAAGGTATAAAGATCGTGACCCAGATCCTGGATACAGTAAATACCTAAATTTGAACCAGTGGATCTCGAAGCAGATCGACGAGGCATACCGGTTAAAGCTGCACCGCCAGCGAGGTTTGAAAGTACTTGATCTTGGTACCGGCTGCGGCTACTTCCCTTATATCTGCGAATACTTCGGTCATATAGCCTATGGTCTGGACATTGACGATACACCGTTCTATAACGAGGTGACCAAACTACTTCAAGTGCGCAGGTTGGTCTCGCGGATCACTGCTTTTGAACCACTGCCCGATATGGGGATAAAGTTTGACTTAATTACCGCCTTTGCCGTGTGTTTCAATAATCATAATAAGCCGGATGTTTGGGGAGCGGGCGAATGGGATTATTTTTTGAGCGATTTGGTCAGGCACCACCTCGCTCCAGACAGTCGGGTTCTGCTCCAGCTTAATCAGGAAAGAACTTCGCCCGTTATGGATACCGGCCTGTTAGAATATTTCAGGCAGCAGCACGCGCAGATCAACGAATGGGAAGTATACTTTCCAGCCACTTCGACTTTTACCTTAAACAGTGATACCAGAAATGACACTGAACCCAGAACAATATCGCGCCGAGCGCATCCAACATTGGGATAACACTGCCCGGCAGAACGAGCGGCACGCCAATGCCGGGCGCTTCTATCACCGGCGCCTGGAACAGGTTTATCGCTTCCTTGTCCCGCCCGGGCAGCGCGTGCTGGAGATCGGCTGCGGTTCCGGCGACCTGCTGGCCGCGCTCCAGCCGGCTGCCGGCGTGGGGGTCGATTTCTCCCCCGAGATGCTGCGCCGGGCGCAAGCCCGCCACCCGCAGTTGACCTTTATCCAGGCCGATGCCCACCAGTTTAACCGGGGCGAAGTGTTCGACGTGATCATCCTGTCCGACCTGGTGCATGATCTGTGGGACGTGCAGCAGGCGCTCAAGGTCGCCCGCTGCCACGCCGGCCCGGCTACGCGCATCGTCCTGAATTTCTACAGCCGCCTGTGGGAACTGCCGCTGGGGTTGGCCCGCGCGCTGCGCCTGGCGCACCCGGTGCTGAATCAAAACTGGCTGACCACCGAAGATGTGGCCAACCTGCTGCGCCTGGAGGACATGGAAGTGGTGCGCTCCTGGCGCGAGGTGCTGCTGCCGCTGCCCGTCCCGCTGCTGGCCCCATTTCTGAACCGGGTCCTGGTCAAGTTGTTCCCATTCAACCATGCCGCCCTGACGAACTTTGTGCTGGCCCGGCCTACTGCAGTGCTGGGACAGCCAACCGCCGCGCTGCCCGGGCCGGCCCACCCGCCGCTGGTCTCGGTGATCGTACCCGCACGCAATGAAGCGGGCAATATTGACCAGATCTTCGCTCGCACCCCGGAGATGGGCGCCGGCACCGAATTGGTGTTTGTCGAGGGCCATTCCACTGACGACACCTATGCCGCCATCGAAGCTGCCATCGCCGCCCACCCGCAGCGCCGCTGCCGGCTGCTGCGCCAGGCCGGGAAAGGCAAGGGCGACGCGGTGCGCCTGGGGTTCAATGAAGCCTGCGGGGAGGCGCTGATGATCCTCGACGCCGACCTGACCGTGCCACCCGAAGACCTGCCCCGCTTCTATGACGCCCTGGCATCCAACAAGGCTGAGTTCGTCAACGGCGTGCGCCTGATCTACCCGATGGAGGCCCAGGCGATGCGTTTTCTGAACCTGTTGGGCAACAAATTCTTCAGCCTGGTCTTTTCCTGGCTGCTGGGCCAGACCGTCAAAGATACGCTGTGCGGCACCAAAGTGCTGTGGAAGAAGGATTATCAGAGGATCGCTGCCAACCGCAGCTACTTTGGCGACTTTGACCCCTTCGGCGATTTCGACCTGATCTTTGGCGCTGCCCGCCTGGGGCTGAAGCACGTCGATGTGCCGATCCGCTACCGCGAACGCAAATATGGCGCTACCAACATCCAACGCTGGAAGCACGGCGCGCTGCTGCTGCGCATGGTGGCCTTCGCCGCCGGTAAAATTAAGTTCATATAGGATTTCACCCTCTTTTTGCATCTGTATGATATAATCTCCCTCCGCGCCGCCAGAGGCGGCTTTTGTTTGTAAACCGTTAGCTTGTCCGCACGGCAGTCTGCACGGTGAATAATTCGAACTCGAGTAAGGATTGATGAGATGAACAGCACTGAAATTCTGAATTCCGTCGAAGCCGCCGATAACCCCAACATCCCCGCCATCCGCCCGGGCGATACAGTCAAGGTTTTCCTGCGCATCAAAGAAGGCAACAACGAGCGCATCCAGGAATTCCGCGGCACGGTCATCCGCCAGCGCAGCGGCGGCCAGAACGGTAACTTCACCGTTCGGCGCGTTGCCAGCAACGGGATCGGTGTCGAGCGCACTTTCCTGATGCGCTCCCCGCGCATCGAAAAAGTGGTTGTCGAGCGCCATGCCCAGGTCCGCCGCGCCCAGCTGTACTTCCTGCGCGAACGCACCGGTAAGAGCGCCCGCCTGCGCCAGAAATTCTCGTAGCCTTTCCTACCCCACACACAGAGACGCAAAGACGCAGAGCCTCCGGTTCTTTGCAGCTTTGCGACTTTGTGTTTAAAGAGGCCGTGGATGAGCAGACCTATCATCGGACTGACCAGCTATCGTTTCAAAAACTCCTTTGGCTACCCGCAGCAGGCGGTCAACGAGCGCTATGTCAGCGCCGTTGAACAGG
>JBJSYW010000048.1:0-3746 GCA_046089985.1 Chloroflexota bacterium | reverse complement strand
GGCGCGCAGGTGACCGCCAGCGCCAGTGGTATCTCTGAACTGGCGGTCACCAACGCCGCCGGCGGCTACAGCCTGTCTGTCCCGCCCGGCAGCTACACCGTGCAAGCCGGCGCAGCCGGCTACCAGGCCGCCGGCATCACCGGGGTGACCGTCGCCGCCAACACCACTACAACGCGCAACCTGGCCCTGACGCCGCTGCCGCGCTATACGATCAGCGGGGCGGTGCGGGATGCCGGCGGCGGCTGGCCGCTGTACGCCCGGGTGATGATCAGCGCCGATCCACTCCCGCCGCTCGCCCCCTACGACGACTTCTGGACCGGCGCGGTAGACGGCTCCTTCAGCGTGACGCTGCCGGCCGGCAGCTATTCGGTGCAGGTGCGCCCGTGGGCCGCCGGCTACCCCGACACCACCTTCACCCTGGTGGTCAGTGCCAATGGCACGCAGGACTTCCTGCTCACGCCCGACCCGTACACCTGCAGCGCTCCCGGGTATACGTCAAGCGGCACAGCCACGCTGTTCAGCAGCGGGTTTGAGGGGATGGCTACGCTGCCCGCCGGCGGCTGGGCGCAGCTGGCCACCAGCGGAAATACCGCCATGTGGACCATCCCCACCAGCAGCAACCTGCCCACCGCCGCTCCGCACGGCGGGGCGCGGATGGCGCTGCTGAACTCGTACTCCGCCGCCAGCGGGGACGCCAACCGGCTGTACCGCACCAGCGGGGTGGATTTGAGCGGGGTCAACAACGCCCGGCTGAGCTTCTGGTTCTTTCATTACCAGGGAATCTATACCGGTAACGACCAGGTCCAGCCGCAGGTCTCGACCAACGGCGGGGCCTCCTGGACCAACTTGGGCGACCCGGTGCTGCGCGAGGCCAGCAACGGAGGCTGGACACAGTACACCATCGATCTGAGCGCCTACACCGGCGCCGGGATGAGCAGCGTGCGCCTGGCCTTCCTGGGCCTCAGCGGGTATGGCTACAGCATGCTGCTCGACGACGTGTCCATCACCAGCGGCGGCTGCTCGGCCAACCCGGACGGCCTGGTCGTTGGCACGATCCGCGACCAGAACACCGGCCTGCCGTTGAGCGGAGCAAGCGCCGGCTATACCGGCGCATCGGCCGCCAGCGGCAGCGACGGTTTCTATACCCTGTTCGCCCCAGCCGGGGCGCGCAGCATTTCAGCCGCCAAAAGCCTTTACACCACCGGCAGCGCGACGGTCAACGTCCCACTGGGCGGGGGCGTGCAGCAGGATTTCAACCTGGCCGCCGGGCAGCTCACAACCACCGGCGCGGACGCGCTGTGGGTCAGCCTGCCGCCGGGCGGCAGCACTGCGCTCAGCTTCACGCTGCACAACACCGGCAGCGCAGCAGCAGCGTACACCTTCAACGAGGCCGTCCGCAGCCCGGCCGCCTCCGCTGCCGCCAACATCGGCGTGCCGCCGTCCTACCGCGCCATGGCGGATGCCACGATGGCCATCCGCCACGGCGTATTCCGTTTCCCGCGCGGCTTCACCTACCTGGACGACGCCCCGCAGGCAGACCGGCGGTTGAATGTGCTGCTGCTGTGCGCCGATGCCGCGCCCTGCGGCCCGCTGGATACCATCCTGGTCGGTTACCCCGACATCGGGCGGGTGGACAGCTGGCCGGCCGCGCTGGCCGGGCGCACCCCCAGCCTGGCCGAGCTGGCCGGCTATGACGCAGTGATCGCCTGGAGCAACTTCGCCTTCCTGGAGCCGGCCCGGCTGGGCGACGTGCTGGCCGACTACGTGGACGGCGGCGGGCGGCTGGTGCTGGCGGCCTTCGATTGGAGCCCGCCGGAATCCGGCGGGTTGGCCGGGCGGCTGGTTGAGCAGGGCTATACCCCACTGATCGGAACCGGGCAAGCCAACCGCTCAGCGGTCTCGCAGCTGGGCGCGTTCGACGCTGCCCACCCGATCTTATACGGGGTTAGCCAGGCGGCCGATTTCTACCGTGACCGCACCACGCTCAACCCGGGCGCATACCTGCTGGCCGGCTGGGCGGATGGCGAGCCGTTCGTGGCGCTCAAAGGCCGGGTGGCGGCGATCAACGCCTACCTGGGCCGCGGCTACGCCTGGACCGGCGACCTGGGGAAGATCGTCCACAACACGCTGGTGCACCTGGCCGCCCCGCAGGCCGGCCTGAGCTGGTTGAGCGAATCGCCGGCGGACGGCGGCTTACCAGCCGGCGCGCAGCAGGCGGTGACGTTGAATTTCGACGCCGCCGGGCTGGCGACCGGCAGCTACCGGGGCACGCTTAGCATCGGTCACGACACGCCCTACATCGTCAATTCGCTGCCGGTGACCCTGACCGTCACCACGGCTACCACCGGGCTGCTGCAGGGCCGCGTGCTTGGGTGGGATGTATGCGGAACCAACCGGTTCGCGCTGGCGGGCGCCGACCTGCAGATCAGCCCGGGCAGTCTGAGCCTGGTCAGCGCCGCCGATGGCAGCTACACCAGCTACCTGGCAGGCGGCAGCTATACCGTACAGGTCTCGGCTTCCGGCTACCTGCCGGCTTCTGTCGTTGTGCTGCTGCAGAACGGGCTGACCACCACGCAGGATTTCAGCCTGACCTCAACGCAGCCCTGCCGGCGCATCTACCTGCCGCTGGCTGTGCGGCCGTGATTATTTTCGCAAACGAGCGGCGATGGCGTCAAAACCGTCCCGCCGGCAGGCATTGACGAAGGCGCGGTGGTTGGCGATGTAATCCACCGCCTGGGCATCGCCGCTTTCGCCGGCCTGCACCAGGAATATCGTGAACACCTGCTCGGCCTGTGGATCGAACAACAGCGCCTGATCGCGCTGCACCAGGGCCAGGGCGGTCAGCCAATCGGGGGCGTCCAGCAGAGCGCTGACCGCTTCGACAAATGGGCGCAGCTCGGCCGGCGGCTCGTCCATCCCGGGCGGCAGGTCGGATGGCAGCGCTTCTCCGCCATCCAGCCCGGCGGGCGCGCCCATCTCCAGCCCGGCGGCAGCCGCTGCGGCTGCCGCTTCAGCCGCGCCGGGCGCGCCGTCCAGCAGGCCGGCAGCCTGGGCCGCCTCCACCGCCTTTACCACCGCCTGCAGCCCGTCCAGCACGATCTGCAGCGCCCCGGCATAGCTGTGCTCTGCCGGCAGCGCGGCTGGCTCGCTGCACATCAACGCCAGCAGCGCAGCGAAGAACTCCTGCTCGGCTGGGCTGCCGGCCTGTCCGGCCTGCGCTTCAGCATGCTGTAGGAAGCCGCGCCATTCGGCATACCGCTCGGGCATGCTGGTCAGCGCAGCAATGGTGTTATAGACGATCACCTGCATCTGCTCGGCAGGGATGTGCTGTTCGGAAGGGGATGGGACGGTGTCGCTCATGGTTGGTTCAGCTTCTCTTTCGCAAGGTGGATGCGTTTCTCAGCGATGGCCTGGTAGGCCGGATCGATCTCAAAGCCCAGGTAATGCCGGTGGTTCTCCACTGCCGCTACGCAGGTGCTGCCGGAACCGTTGAACGGGTCCAATACCACATCGCCGGCGTAGGAGTACAGCCGGATGGCGCGCGCCGCCAGCTCAACCGGGAACGGCGCCGGGTGCCCCACCCGGCGAGCCGATTCGGGCGGCACTTCCCAGGTGGACAGGGTGGAGCGCAGGAACTCGTCACGGTCGATGTCCGACTCTCCCCGGTCTGGGCGGCCAAAGGACTGCTTGGCGAACACCAGCAGGTATTCGTGCAGGTCGCGCAGGCGCGGGGCGCGGGCGCTGCG
>JBJSYW010000047.1:0-4506 GCA_046089985.1 Chloroflexota bacterium | reverse complement strand
TTATCCAGCACCACGGTGCCGATCTTGCCGGCCCGCTCCAGCGCTTCGCTGGATTTGATCAGCACACCCAACTCGGCGCCTTTGCCCGCGCCCACCATCACTGCCGTGGGGGTAGCCAGGCCCATGGCGCACGGGCAGGCGATCACCAGTACAGCAATTGCTTTAATCAGGGCGTAGGTGAATTGGTTGACGTCGGCGTTGACCGGCAGCACCCCGAAGAAATACCAGCCCAGGAAGGTGATCAGCGCGATGCCGATCACCGCCGGGACGAAGATCGCCGAGACCTTTTCGACCACCTGCTGGATGGGGGCTTTGCTGGCCTGGGCGTCTTCCACCATGCGGATAATCTGCGCCAGCATGGTGTTCTTACCCACCTGGGTGGCTTCGAACTTCAGCAGGCCGTTCTTATTGATCGAAGCGCCCACCACGGTATCGCCGGGCTGCTTCTCAACCGGCAGCGATTCGCCGGTCAGCATCGATTCGTCGACGCTGGAACTGCCGTCGGTCACCCGCCCATCGACCGGGATTTTCTCGCCCGGGCGCACGATGACGATATCTCCGATCACCACGTCGTCGACGTTGATCTCTAATTCCTGACCGCCGCGCAGCACGCGGGCGGTCTTCGAGCGCAGGCCCATCAGCTTTTTAATCGACTCGGAGGTCTGGCCCTTGGCGCGCGCTTCCAGGAACTTGCCCAGCTTAATCAGGGTGATGATCACCGCGGCGGTCTCGTAATACACGTGGCCGCGGAACAGGCCGAGCGTGATCGGGATAGAGTAGAAGAAAGCCGCCGAAGAACCCATCGCCACCAGCACGTCCATATTGGCCGCGCCATTGCGGATCGACTTGAAAGCGCCGGTGTAATACTGCCCGCCGACATAGAACTGGACCGGGATCGCCAGCGCCAGCATGATCCAGCTGATCAAGCTGGAGTGGGCGAAGGCGTCCGGCAGCAGGCCAAAATCGGCCGACATCGAGAGCACGAACAGCGGCACGGTGAAGAGCAGGCCCACCAGCAGGAAGTGCTTCTGCTGGGCCATCTCCTTCTTGCGCGCCAGGGCTTCAGCGTCTTCGCTGCTGACGTTCTCGGTGAACTTATAGCCCAGCGAGCGCAGCAGGCGCGCCAGGTCGGCGGCTTCCAGCTCGGTGGGCACATACTCCACCCGCAGCAGGCTGTTTGACAGGTTGATCTGCACCTTGTAGATACCGGGCAGCTCGTTGACCTTCTTCTCGAGCAGCAGCGCGTCGGCGTTGTCGCTCAGGTTCTCGATCAGATAGGCGGCTTCGCCCATCGCCACATCATAACCGGCGCGGCGCACGCGATCGACCAGCGTGGTCAGCGAGAGGTCCAGCGCCAGGTCGACGGTGGCTTTCTCGGTGGAGAGGTTGACGGAGGCGGCAGAGACGCCTTTTTCCTTGCGCAGGCTGCGCTCGACCGCCGCGGAGCAGTTGGCGCAGGTCATGCCAAGGATCGGCAGGGTTACTTGTTTATTCATCGCATTTCACCTAATCGCATCAAGTAAGGGTTGGTTTTTCCAAACTGGAGCGATTATAGTGAAACAAGCAGTAAGCCAACAGCGCCAAATGGCCTATTTTTTTATCGCTGCGCCAGCATGCTGTGGATTACCTCGACCAATTGGGCGAAGCTGACCGGTTTGCTCAAATACCCGTCTGCACCGGCAGCCAGGCAGCGTTCGCGGTCGCCCGGCATGGCATGCGCGGTAACGGCAATGATCGGAACCTTGGCGACCAGCGGGTCCGGATGGGCGCGCACCTGCCGGATAGTTTCAAATCCATCCATCACCGGCATCTGGATATCCATCAATATCAGATCCGGGTGGAGATCGACGACGACCTGCAGCATCTCGATCCCACTGCCAAACGGGGTCACCCGGAAATCGCGCGAGCCCAGGAAATCGCTGATCGCCTGCAGGGTGAACTCGTTGTCTTCGACCACCAGGATCTGCGCCTGGTTAAATGGGAGCGCCTGCGCCGATTGCGGGCTGCGTGGCAGCCCCGCCTCCAGACCGGCGGATTGGGCCGGCTGAGCGCTGACCGGGAGCCAGGGCAGCAGGACGGTGAACCGGCTGCCTTCGCCCGGCGCACTGACCACCTGAATACTGCCCTGATGCAGGTCGACCATGCGCTGTACCAGCGCCAGCCCCAACCCGCTGCCATCATACTGGCGAGACAGGCTGCTGTCAAACTGCACAAAAGGCTGGAACAGCCGCTCCATTTGCTCCGGAGCGATGCCGATGCCCCTGTCCCAAACGGTCAGGCTGACCAGCTTTTCAGAACGGTCGCCGCGCACTTCCAGGCCCAGCGAGCCGTTTTCCGGAGTAAATTTAATCGCGTTGCTGAGCAGGTTGACCAGCATTTGTTTCAACCGCCGCGCATCCGCGCGCAGTAGGATATCGCCGGGTGAGATCAAGAAATTGACCGACTGCCGCTTTTTATGCGCCATCCCCTTGGTGAGCAGCAGGCTGGCCTGGCAAATATCATGCAGCGATACCGGACCAATTTCCAACTCCAGCTTACCAGATTCGATCTTGGAAAGATCCAGGATATCGTTGATCAAAGCCAGCAGATGCCGCCCGCTCTCCTCGATATTCTTCAACGCTACGACCTGCTTCTCCGTCAGATCGCCATACGTATTGTACTGCAGCGCTTCAGAGAGCCCTAAAATACTGGTCAACGGTGTGCGCAGTTCGTGGCTCATATCTGCCAGAAACTCGTCTTTCATATGCGCCGCTTTTTCAAGCGCTGCATTCGCAGTGCTCAGTTGATCACGGCTGGACTGCACCTCGATCGTACGTTCCCGGACGCGCGCTTCCAGCGTACGGTTCAATTCGATTAATTCGTGCTGGGCGATCTTGAGATCGGTGATATCGGTGGCGCTCATCAACGCCATCACCGTCCGCCCGCTGGCATCATGCACCGGTTGGATACTGTTCCGATAGACGCGCGCTCCAATCGGCGTCTCGACCACCATACCTTGCCCGGTTCGAATCACCTGCTGCAGCCGTTCCAGGCTCAGCTCGGCGGTCTCCTTGGGCAGCAGGTGGCGAAAATTCTTCCCCAGCACGTCTTCAACCTGCAGCCCCTGCGATCGAGCGGCTCTCTCGTTCAGATACCTGACCTGTCCCTCTGCATCCAGCAGAACAATCCTGGCATCGGAAGCTTCAGCCAGGGCGCGATAATTCTCCTGGCTCTCGCACAACGCCTGCTCCGCCTGTTTGCGGGCGGTGATATCTACAATGGATGAGATCAGGCAGGGCACGCCTCGCCATGAGATCGGCTCGATAGCGGCGAGTACCGCGCGGATTTCGCCGGTCTTGGTTCGCGCCTTCGTCTCGCGCGGCTGCAGGCGGCCGGTGCGCCGCATCTCCTCCACCGCCGCGACGCGTTCAGTGGGATCTTCCCACAGGCTAAGCTGCGCGGGGTTGACGCCAATTAATTCATCCCGGCTGAAGCCAAACAGCCGCGAGCAGGCCTCATTGACCGCCACAACCCGGTTATTGACAGTGTCGATGATCGACTGCGCGACCGGAGTGTTATAGAACGCGGTCGAAAACCGCGCTTCGCTCTCTATGAGTTCCCGTTCAGCCTGCTTGCGCCGGGTGATATCGGTAAACGAGAACACCACGCACGGTTGATCCAGCAGTTCGATCGGGTCGGCGGAACAAAGCACGGTGTGCGGAGCGCCGGTGTGGGACAGGAGTTCAAGTTCCAGGTCGCGCACCTGCCCAGAATCATCCAGCGCCTGGAATATTTTGGCGCGCTCATCCGGAGTGCTCCACAGGCCCAATTCGAGTGTGGTATGGCCGAGGATCGCCTGGCGGTCAAGGCCAACCAGCGCGGTATAGGCTTGGTTCAGATCCAGGATGCGGCCGGTCTGCCGGTTGATAATATACTGCGGCGTCGGACTGGCATTAAAGACCGAGCGAAAACTCTGCGTATGTCGCTTGCGTGCAACCGCGAACTGCACCGCCTGCCAGATCGCCGAACGCTCTAACGAAGATTTGACCAGGCAGTCCTGCGCGCCGGCCTGCAGCGCTTGCAGCGTAAAGGTTTCATCCCCCACCTCGGAGAGTACGATCACGGGCAGCGCCGGCGCAAGCTTCTGCACCCGGTGTAAAACCTGCAGCCCCCGGTCAGCAGGCCGATCCAGACCCAACAGGACTACGTCCAAGGTACGCTCTGCGCTTCCAGCGCTCTCTACGAGGTACGGCTGCGCTTCAGCCAGGCTGCCTGCCACAACCAGGTGCTCTGAATCCGGGACATGCCCGTCCAGGGCTTTGCTCAGCCGCGCCACATCCGCCGGGTTGGCTTCGATTAGCAGCACTCGGTATTCGATCTTGTCCATATGCTCCTCTGGGCCAACAGCACCTGGTTAATCGAGTAGTTTGGATTGGATCGCGGCGATGAAATCGCTATCAGATGCGAGGGAATCAATTAAACACAAAGGCGGCGCTTGCGCCCAGAACTGCAAGCCGGATCAGCAAC
>JBJSYW010000046.1:0-8378 GCA_046089985.1 Chloroflexota bacterium | reverse complement strand
TAGTTTGTGTGGGGGTTTTGGCCCGTTTCGGCTTGTAGTGCCGCCTGCACCGCTGCGCCGGCCGGCGCAGCCCCCAGGAAGCTCCACACCCGGTTCATCTCCTCCCACGGGCGCTGCAGCAGGTCTTCATAGCGCAGCGATAGGTAGCGCGGGCCATATAGGGCTTTGCCCTGGCTGTCGGTTTCGTGCATGTTGCGCACCCACCCCTCAGCCGCCCGCCGGATGGCGGCGTCGTTGAAGACCGATTTTGCGCCGCTCAGGTACGGCTCAGGGTCGCGCGCGAAATCGGCCCGGATGGCCTGGTCTTCGCGGCCCAGGCGCTCGGGGAACTCGATAAACGCCTGGAAGCGGTGCGAGAGCACCGTGTCGCGCCCGTCGCGGGCGATATACACCAGGAAACCGTCGGGGTAGACCTTGTGCATCAGGCGCACCGACTCGCCATCGTTCAGGCTGTTGGGGCTCTTATCGCCGACGATGCGCTTGCCCAACGGGCGGGCTTCGCGCTCCAGCATGAAATCGGCCGCCGCTCGCAGCACTACCGGCGACAGGTCGCGCCCGTGGTTCCAGCGGTTGCTGCCGCGCTTGAGCCATTCGCCGGTCTCTTCCCCGCTGACCAGCGCTTCAAGCAGCGGCGCACGGGTGAAGAAGTGCGCCTGGTAATTGCAGTGCACCTCGGGGTGCAGGCGAATGGTACGCGCCAGCATGGTCGTCCCCGAACGGGCATGACCATAGATGAAGAACTTGTCCATCGGGAAGAAGCGCCGGGCGTCTTCCACCTCTTCGGCGGTGATGGCGGGCACTTCCCGGCGGCTTTTCAGCTGCGGAAGCTCGCCCTGGCGCAGCAGGCGCAGGGCCAGCGAGAGACGTTTTTTGAGCGGTAGCGGCATGGTCACCTTGATGGATTGGCGCGCCCGCGGCCGGCGAGCAGGCGGCGCAGCGGCCAGCTGAACGCCCGCCAGCGGGCGGAGAGGTTGGCAGGGGTTTGGCAGGCATACCCGGCGGAGCGCATCACCGCGCCGGCCAGCAGTTCAATCACCGCCGCGTCATCGGGCGGCAGGCTGTCCTTCCAGCGCGCTACCGGGGCGGCGCTGATGCCCTGGAACTGGTCGTCAAACATCGAGTTGCCCGCCCACTGCGCGCCGGCCCGGGTGGGAGAGGCCAGAGAGGGGTCCCAATCCAGGCCCAGGAAATCAGTCATGCGTTTCAGGTTCTCCTGGGGGGCCTGGGTCAGGTCTTCGTAGCGCAGGATCAGATACCGCTGCTCGCCAAAGCGCGCCAGGTTGTCCAACCCGGCCTGGGTTGAGCGGGCCCAGTTGCGGGCGAAGAACTCGGGCTGCCAGTCGGGGTGTTTGCGGCGGTAGGAGACGAAATTATCGCGCGGGTCGCGCAGGATGTGCAGGCAGCGCGCTGCAGGCCACCAGGCGAAGATTTGGGCCGCAAAGTACTCGTTGTAGGGCGATTTCTCAACCCAATAGCGCCGCTCCAGCCCTGCCTGCCCGGTGACCTGCCCATAGGCCAGCACAGCCGCACTCAACAGGTCACCGGGATGGCGGTGCTGGGCCTGGGCCAGGCGGGCCATCTCGTCGCGCACCGCGGCGTAGGGGATGGCGCTGTAGTCGCGGTCCGGGTAGCCGGCCTGGGTGGCGTCCGGCTGGGCGCGGTTCCAGCGAAAGATGTGGATCAGGCTGTCTTCAGCCAGCGCCAGCTGGGCGGGCAGGTCCAGCCCGGCGGTTTTGGGCAGGCAGCGGCGGAAGAAGACGGTCTCTTCCGGGTAGACCACCAGCTGAGGGTGCGAATCGAACACCGCTCGCAGCAGGCTGGTGCCGGCCTTGGGATGGCCGCAAATAAAGATCGGGGATTCACGCAAGCTGGTCAAGGTTTCTTTGCTTTGCCGGCTGCAGCGGGCGGCGGGAAGGACCCGGCCCGAGCGGCAGCCGAAACTCAATCAGAACAGGATTTTGAAAAGTTTGTTGTACAGCGCCACCAGCACCCGCCGGCTGCCGGGAATGCGCAGGATCAGCGGGCGGCGGCGCGGGCCGGCGGGGCGTGGGCCGGTAGGCGCAGCGCGGGCCGCCAGGCCCAACGCCTGAGCTTCACGGACCAGCTCAGGGCTGAGGGCGTTGCCCAGGTGGCGGGTAAAGCGCCCGGCGGTAGACAGGCGCAGCAGGCCCAGCCGGTCCACGGCTTCGTCCAACTCGATCATCGACCCCATCAGCCGTCCGGTCCAGCCAGCGGGCAGCGCCGGCAAGATCTGCGCTTTGCGGGCGACAAACTGGAAGTGGTTCGCGCCGGCGATGGCTTCCACCGCGCCGCCGGGGGTATCTGCGGTCAGCACCAGGTCAAGCTGCTCGCGGGTCTGATCCAGGTGAGCCTGGGCATCCCGCCCGGTGCTCAGCGCCCAATCGCGCTCCCAGGCGTCGGGGATGCGCCGCTCGCGGCGAGCGCTGACCCCAGCGGGTGGGGCTGCCGCCAGGCGGTCCAGGCTGGCGTGGGCATGCCCGGCTGCACTGCGCACCGCCACCCCGCTGACCATCCCGGCCTGCGGGAAGCTCTCCAGCAGGCGCAGGTGCGCTTCCAGCCAGCCGGGGTAGAACAGGATGTCATCATCGGCATAGGCGATGAACTCGCCCGGGGCGGCTTCGAACAGCACCCGCAGGGCGTCGATCTTGCCGATATTGCGGTCTGAGAGCAGCAGGAAGTTGATCTGCCCGGCCTGCCGGCACTGCTGCAGGTAATCGATCACCGGCAGGCAGGAAGCGTTGTCAAAGACCATCACGTCGTGCGGCAGGCTGGTGTGGGCGCTCAGGCTGTCGATGACCAGCTTGAGCACCTCCAGGCGGTGTTCGAAATACCCCGACAGATCCGGCAGGTAGGTCACCAGCGCCACAGTGATGCGCTGTGGTTTTGCGTCGGTGGTCTTGCCGCGGGCCGGGTTGATGCCAATGCGGGTCATTGGGCAGGTTCCTTATCCATAATATGCCCGGCGCAGGCGGCGGAAGCGCCGCGCCAGCGCGCCGCGCGGGCCGCGCAGCCGGCCGTCTGGCGGGGTCAGCCAGCGCTCGATGGCGCGCAGCAGGCGCAGGCGGTCCAGCGGCGGGCGCACCACCCGGCCGTCTTTCAGGCAGTAATCGGCGTCGAGCACCATGTACATATTGGCCAACCCGCCGCCCAGGGTCATATTCTGCCGGCTCTCGGGGTGATCGTAATGGGCCAACCCGCCGGGCAGGTGGCTGTAATCGTGGTTCTGGTGGACGATCTGCACCGAGGGGGTTCCGTCGATCACCGGCCAGCCCTGCCGGCGGGCGTGGTAGATCATCCAGTTGTCCCACCCGGCTCGGCCGATGGCGAAATCGGGCATTTCGCTGAAGGCCTGGCGCGGGAAGACGAAGTAATCGCTGCCGGCAGGTTTGTGCAGCGCGCCGCGGCGGGCCACCTCGGTCTGCAGGCGCGCCTGCCAGCCGGGCGAGAAATCCAGCCGCCCGCTCACGTCCAGATCCCAGCGCTGGCCGATCAGCAGGAACGGGCGCTGAGCCAGGCGGGCGGCGATGGCGCGCAGCCCGTCCAGCAGATCGGGCAGCAGCAGGATGTCGCCGTTAACGTACGCCAGGTAGGGGGCGGTCGAAGCCTGGCGGGCCAGGTCAAAGATCGAACTGACCAGTGGGGTGTTCTGCTCGCTGCGGCGCACGTCTGGCAGCAGCGGCAGACCGTGCTCGGCAGCGGCTTCGGCCAGCCCCGGCTCCTGCCCCACGATAAAGGTCTCGGCCTGCGGGGCCAGCGCGGCCCAGGACTGGAAGGCGTTGTGCTGGATCGCGGCGATATGCGGGTTGGTGAACGGCTTGGGGGCGGAGAAGAGGGTCAGTTCAGGCATATCCGGCGCTCACCCGGCCTTCCCGGCCCGCTCGTCAACCTGGCGATAATCTTTGTGCTGCACGCCGGCGTTGATTTGCGCCAGCTGCGGCTCACGATGCCACAGGTCGAGCACATCGGCATACGCGATATCGTCCCGCCCGTCGAAACGAGCGTAGATCTGCTGCACCAGCTCAAGGTCCTGAGCAGTGTCAACGGTCCAGCGCAGCTCACCGTAATTCTCGGCCTCGTTTACCAGCAAGATACGGAAGCGCTCCAGGTGATCGTAGAAATAGGGCATGACGTGCTCGCGCTGGTAGGGTTGGCGGGCTTCATTCCAGACCGTCTCCAGGCCAGAGAACCAGCACACTTCGGTGTCCAGCCCGATCGGCACCGTGCGGCCCCAGGGCGGGGGCAGGCGGTTGGCGGCGAAATCGAACGGCGGCTCGGCCGGGGCCGGGCCGGCGGGGGTCAGCAGCCGGTCGGTGGGCCGGGTGCGGCCCAGGAAGGCAGACACCGTGCGGTCGACCTGGCCGGGATCCAGCAGCGGGCAGTCGGCGGTGATGCGCACCACCACCTGCGGCTGCAGTTGGCGGGCGGCCTGGTAATAGCGGTCCAGCACATCATGCAGGCTGCCGCGCCAGGCAGGGATGCCGTGCGCCTGGCAGAACTCGGCCACCGGATCGTCGTCTGGCTCGCCGGTAGTGGCGACGGCCACCTGGTTAATGCTCAGGGCCAGGCGGGTGCGCTCGACCACGCGCTGCAGCATCGGCTTACCGGCGATCGGGCGCAGCACCTTGCCTGGCAGGCGGGAGGAGCCCATGCGGGCCTGGATGATGGCGACGGTATAAGGGTGTTCAGTGGGTTCCATTCAGGGCAATCTCGAACACATCATACAACTTGGGAAAGTTTTTAGACCAGTCGGCACGCTGCTCGGCGGTCCGGCGGGCCGCCCGGCCCATCTCGGGCAGGCGCTCGCGCTGCGCGGCGGCGTGCAGGATGGCCTGCGCCAGAGCGTGGGGGTCGCCATCCCGGAACAGCCAGCCGTTCTCGCCGGAGACGATCCACTCGCGGTTGCCGGGGATATCGGAGACCAGCGCCGGAACACCGCAGGCCATTGCCTCCAGCAGCGAGATCGAAGCGCCGTCCGAGTGGCTGGGCGAGACATACAGGTCGGCCGAACGGTAATAACGCGGCAGGTCGGCGAAGGCAGCCTGGCCGGGGAACAGGACGCGCTCAAAGCTGCCCTGCAGGGTGTGCAGCGGGCCAAGCCCGGCCAGCGCCTGGCGCAGCAGCCCGGCCTGCGACCCGCCGCCCAGCAGCACCAGGCGCATCTCGGGGCGCTGTTGGGCGGCCAGGATAAAGGCTTTGGCTAACACATCCACGCCGTAAACCGGTTCCCAGGAACGCGTGCAGAGCATCGTGAACGGCCGGCCGGGGTCGTGCGGCGCTTCGGCGGCAGGCGAAAAGTGCGCCAGGTCCACCCCCCAGGGGAAGGTGACGATACGCTCGGCCGGCATGCCATAGGAAACGGCCAGGTCGCGCACCGTGGCACAGTCGCCCAGCAGGGCGGCGCTGCGCTTGAGGGTGAAGCGGGTGGCGCGCTGCCACCAGGCGCTGCGGGGAGCATCGATCAGCAGGTCGTAGCCCCACGACATGCCGATCAGCGGGTGAAAGCCGGCCAGCGCGGCGAGCAGGGCCGAGCGCTGCAGCGGCCCGGCCAGCAGCAGGTCGGGCTGCACCTGGCGCAGCAGGCGGCGCAGCTCGCCAAGCATCCAGCCCCCGTCCGCCAGGCGGGCCTGCTCCGGCGGGCGGCTCCAGGAAAGCAGTTCAACCTGCGGCGGAAGGGCCCGGTCTTCCAGCACCTGCCGGCCGCGCTCCAGCGTCAGGTAGCTGACCTGCTCCCCAGCCCCCGCCAGGCCGGACAGGAAGCGGTAATCGTGTGAATTGTAGGCGCGGGTGAAATACAGGATTTTCATGCGGCAGTTTCCAGGGCCGGGCCGCCTCCCCAGGCAGCCGCCCGGCCCTGGAACAGGGTTATCCCAGCTCGGTCCAGCGCAGCTCTTTGCCGTACGGCAGATCGACCCGGGCCCGGGTACCCAGCACGGCGTCGATCTCGCTGGGCTTGATCGCCCCCGGGGTGGCAGGGCGCAGCACGTCGATCATCTCGCGGGTGAAGACCTCGCCGGCGCGGATATCACGCGCCGCGCGCAGGCAGCGGCGCTGCACCACCGCGGTGTCGATTTCGTTCTCGGCGATGTACTTGTCCGGCGAGCCGAGGGCGCGCTCCAACAGGCGCGTCTCTTCGACCATATTGGCCCAGGTATCCGGGTTCATGGCGAACTTGTGGTCGGGGCCTTCGCGGTTGTTGCTGTCAGTGAAGTGCCGTTCGACCACCCGCGCCCCCAGCGCCACCGCCCCAACCACCGGAGCCACGGCGTGAGTGTGGTCCGACAGCCCCAGGATCACCCCGGGGAACATAGCCGCGTAGGTCTTCAGCACGTTCAGGTGCAGATGGTCATAGTTCTGCGGGCTGGCGGTGTAGTTGGTGTTGCACTGCATCAGCACCAGCTGCGAATTGAGCTTCAGGATGGCCCGCACCGCCCGCTGCACCTCGCCAATCGTGGATGCGCCGGTGGCGACAAAGAACGGCTTGCCTTTGGCAGCCATGCGCTCCAGCGCTTCGATCCAATCGATCTCGCCCGAACCGGCCTTGTACATCTCCACGTACGGGTCGAGCATATCGATGGCTTCAAAATCGTAGGGCGACGAGAAGAAATGGATGCCGGCCTTATCGCACTCTTCCTTCAGGATCTCGGTCCAGGCGAACGGGATGGAGGCTTCTTTGTAAACCTGGAAAACCGATTTTTTCCAACTGGCCTGGTGCGAAACCTGGCCGTTCATGTGAGTGAAGCCGTAATCGGAGACGATCTTGGGGGCGCTGAAATTCTGGAACTTGGCCGCATCGGCGCCGGCGTCTTTGCACAGCCGGATCAGCGTTTTGGCCCGCTCCAGGTCGCCGTCGTGGTTCGCAGCCACATCGGCGATGAAATAGGTCGGGTGGTCTGGCCCGATCAGGCGATTTCCAATTTTAATTTGCATGGCGGTTGGTCTCCTGTTTGGTTGGCGCGCAGTCGCTTTTCCGAATCAGCAAAAAGATGCTAAAAAGCCTGCAATTTCTGTGGATAACCCTGTTGATAAAGTGTATAAAATCGTTCCAAACCGTGGAGAAAACTGGGGACAGGTTGGGATAGATCGGTGAGTAACTTGTGGATAGAAAGGGTCAGTTTGGGCGAACGGGCGGCGGTCAGCCCACCGTCCAGCACCGAGGCCGGAGCGATCAGCGTTTCGTCCAGGCCGAAGCGCCGGGCGATCGCCAGGCCGAAGTCATATTTGGAGAGGCAGTCGGCGCTGACCACGTGATACAGCCCGCGCAGCCGGTGTTCCAGCATCTGCAGGAACAGCTGCCCGGCATGGTTGACCAGCAGCGGGCAGAAGTAGACATCGGTGAAGCCCTTGACCGGCCGGCCGGCCGACAGGTTATTAAAGAAAAACTCGGCCAGGCTGCGTTTGCCGCTGGCGCTCCACCCGAACAGGTTGACCCGGGCGATGATCGCCGACGGGTCGGCCTGCGCCACTGCCCGCTCGCCATCCAGCTTGGTGCGGGCATAGACGCTGAGCGGGTTGGGGGCATCCTGCTCGGTGTAGCCGCCGCGCAGCCCGTCGAAGACCGCGTCGGTCGAAACATGCAGCAGGCGCGCTCCGCCCCTGGCGACATGCTGTGCCAGCAAACGCGGGACTTCGGTATTCAATTCCCTGGCCCGGGCCGGGTCGGCCTCGCAGGCTTCCAGGTTGGCGAGGGCAGCGCAGTGGATCACCCAATCAGGTTGGGCCCGATCCAACAATCGCTGCACCGCGCCGGGGGCCAGCAGGTCAGCCGGCACAGTCTGGAACTGGGTGGTGTTCAGCGTGCGGCTGTTCACCTGCCCGATGACGGTATGCTCGTCACAGGCTTCCAGGGCAGTGCTCAGCCCCAGCAAACCGCTGGCCCCTGTAATCAGGATACGGCGGTGTTCCATAAGATGTTAAGGCGTTGGGGGAAGCCCCCCAGGCTCGGCTTCAGGCGACTTCTTCGGTTTCGAACGGGGCGACTAGGTCGCGGATCTGCTCCACGGTCAGCCACTCGGGGTTGGTCTCACTGCTGTACCGGAAGCCTTCCGGCAAGGTGCGGCCGCGGCTCTGCCAGTAATGCCCAAACCACAGCGCCGAGGAGGGCTGCACCACGAACATATCCTCCAGCTCGATCGTCGAGCGGGCCTCGTCTTCGTTGATCAGCGCTTCATGCAGCTTCTCACCCGGGCGAATGCCGATATCCTGCAGCTCGGCGTCCGGTGAGATGACCCGCGCCAGGTCAATGATGCGCGTGGAGGGGATCTTGGGCACGAAAACTTCGCCGCCCTGCATCTGCTCGGTGCAGTGGATCACGAAGCGCACGCCCTGCTCCAGGGTCAGCCAGAAGCGGGTCATGCGCG
>JBJSYW010000045.1:0-3314 GCA_046089985.1 Chloroflexota bacterium | reverse complement strand
GCGCAGCGCATCCAGCATCTCGGGCAGGCTGTAGACCTCCGGGTCCTGGCCGGTGGGGGTGGTGCCGCCCGGGCGGTAGACGTTCTTGTAGCGGAATTCGAGCGGGTCCATGCCCACCTTCTCGGCCAGCTCATCGACGATGCTCTCGGAGGCCAGGAAGGACTGCGGCGAGCCGTAGGCCCGGAAGGCCGCGCCCCATACATGGTTGGTGGCGACGGTGCGGCCGCGGCCGCGGATGGCGGGGATGTTGTAGCCAGCGCCGATATACTGCGCGCCGCGCAGAGTCAGCAGATCGCCGAACTCGGAGTACGGGCCGTGGTCGACCACGTAATCGTGCTCCATGGCGATGATCTTGCCGTCTTTATCGGCCGCCATCTTGATATCCAGGAAGAACGGCGAGCGCTTGCCGGTGTACTGCATGTACTGCTGGTAGTCATACTCCAGGTATACCGGGCGGCCGGTGGCGATGCAGGCCGCGCCCAGCAGGGCTTCCATCGTCGGGCTGAACTTGTAACCGAAGGTGCCGCCGGCCGGGTTCTGCACCAGGCGCAGCTTGTCCGGCTCCACGCCCAGGCCGGGGGCGATCATGTACAGGTGCAGGAACAGACCGATCGACTTGGAGTGGATCGTCAGGCGGCCCTGGTCGTCATAATAAGCGAAACCCATGTCGCTCTCGATCGTCAGGTGCGGCTGGCGCTGCAGGTAGAAGCTGTCTTCCACCACGAACGGGGCCGACTCCATGAGCGGCTTGGTGTCCGGGCCTTTGGCCACCTTCTGCTCAAAGTAGATGTTGGGCGTGCCGGGGTGGATCTCGATCGCATCCTCAGCCATCGCCGCCGGGGCGCTCATATAGGCCGGCAGTTCTTCCACTTCCACCTTGACCAGCTCGGCGGCTGCCTTGGCCTGCTCGATCGTATCGGCGGCCACAATGGCGATCGCATCGCCACGCTGGAAGATCTTGGTGCCGCACAGGATCGGCCGGTCCCAGCCGTCGCCCTTGTTGGTCGGGAAGGTGATCAGGCCGGTGATGCGGTTTTTGCCCTTAACGTCCTTGTGGGTAATGACCTTGAACACACCCGGCAGCTTCTCGGCTTCGCTGGTGTCGATCGAGAGGATGTTGGCATGCGAGACCTTGGCCTGCACCAGGGCCAGCTGCAGCGTATCGGGCGGCATCTTCAGGCCCAGGTCCTGTCCGAAGTCCAGCGTGCCGGTGACCTTGGCAGTCGCCGTGGGCCGCGGGTACTTGCTGCCCCAGATCTTGCCGTCCTTGGGCATCTTGAACTCGAGATCTTCGCGGGGCATCTCGCCGCGCAGCACCTTGGCGGCGTCCATGATGCCGTCCACGATCGGCTTGTACCCGGTGCAGCGGCAAGCGTTGTGGTGCTGGGTCAGCCAGTTGCGCACTTCTTCGCGGGTCGGGTTGGGGTTCTTATCCAGCAGGGCCTTGGCCGAAACCACCATGCCCGGGGTGCAGAAACCGCACTGCGCCGCACCGTGGGCCGCAAAGGCCAGCTGGATCGGATGCATCTTCTCTGGCGAGCCAATCCCCTCGACGGTGATGACTTCCGCCCCATCCGGGACGCGCTGCATCTTGGTCACGCAGGCCAGGGTGAGCTTGCCATTCAAGATCACCGAGCATGCGCCACAGTGCCCATCATTGCACGACACCTTGGTGCCCGTCAGGTACAGCTGCTTGCGCAGCACGTCCGCCAGGGAATGCTCGGGGTTGGCGATCACCGTGCGGGTGACCCCATTGATACACAAGACCTTTTTTTGCATGAAGACCTCCGTTTTTTGTGCGATCAGGAACAGGGTTCGGCGGGTGCTAAGCTGCGGTCCCCGCCTGCAGCGAACCCCAGCAGGCGAGCGGCGGAGCTTGAAGAATTACACTGCTGATGATTCTAGCACGCTCACGCCTATGAATCAATTGTAATATTACACTTGTCACACCGAATCAGGACACACATCATTGCTCATTGCCTGTATACTCATCGATTGAGTAGAGGAGGGTTTAATCGGTGTCGCCAATGAGTTCGCGCCCGCTGACCATTGAGCTTGCGCTGCTGGGGCTGCTGCGCAGCGGCCCGGCCCACGGCTACCAGTTGCACGAGCAGCTGCAAGACCCCGACGGCCTGGGCGCAGCCTGGGGTATGAAGCAGGCCCAACTCTATGCGCTGCTCGATAAGCTGGAAGAGCTGGGCTACCTGAGCAGCACGCTGCAGGCCCAGGAGACCCGTCCCGCGCGCCGCATGTTTGAGCTGACCGCCTCCGGCCGGCAGGCCTTTGAACGCTGGCTGGCCGAGCCGACCCCGCGGCCGCGCCGCCTGCGCCAGGAGTTCCTGGCCAAGCTGTTCTTCACCCGCCAACACGGCGCGTCGGCTGTGGCGCGCCTGGTCGATGCCCAACTGCTGGCCTGCCAGGGCTGGCTGGCTGACGAACAGGCCGCCCTGGACCGCTGCCCGCCGGGCGCTTTCTCCCGCCTGGTGCACGAGTTCCGCCTGGGTCAGCTGCACGCCATGCACGCCTGGCTGGCCGGCTGCCGCTCACCCGATTCTCCGGCTGGGAATACGTAAACTTACGCTTGACGAATCCCTGTTCCAGGCATATACTTCGCCCGAAGATTTAGGAAATCCTTAATCATCCTGGCTACCGATGACCGATCCGCACGATATCTCCCTCTTCAAAGTCCTCAGCCACCCGCAGCGGCTGGCGATCCTGCGCCGCCTGATGGCCGCCCCCGCCACGCTGACCCAGCTGGGCGAAGCCTTTGAGGAAAGCCCGGCCCACATTCGCCACCACCTGAAAGCCCTGGAGGCGGCCGGGTTGGTCGAGTTCGCCGGGGCGCGCCCGGTGCAGGGCGGGCCGGAGAAGTATTACCGCGCCGCCCGCGCCGCGCTGCTGATCCAGCACGTGGTGCTGCCGCAGGCCGCGCCCGGCCGGCCGGTGGTTGCCATCGGTTCAATGGACAGCGCCGTGCAGCGCCTGGCCGGCTACGTGGCCGAGCAGGGTCTGCCGCTGGCGCTGCAGCCCATCCCTCTCTCCAGTCTGGACGGGCTGATCGCCCTGCGTCAGGGGCTGTGCCAGTTGAGCACCTGCCACCTGATCGATGCCCAGTCGCAGGAGTACAACCGCCCGTTCATTCGCCACATCTTCCCCGGGCAGCCGGTGGCGCTGGCACAGGCGTTCCGCCGCGAGGAGGGCCTGATCGTACCGCCGGGCAACCCGCTGGGACTGCGCGGGCTGGACGACCTGGCCCGCCCCGGGCTGCGCTTCATCAACCGCGAGGCCGGCTCGGGCGTGCGTCAATGGCTCGA
>JBJSYW010000044.1:0-3154 GCA_046089985.1 Chloroflexota bacterium | reverse complement strand
GTTCGTTGGCGCCGACCTGGAGAACCTGGTCAACGAGGCCGCCATCCTGGCTGCCCGCCGCAACAAGAAGGTCATCGGCCAGTCAGAGTTGGAAGAAGCCATCGAACGCGTCATCGCCGGGCCGGAGCGCAAGAGCCGCCTGATCAGCGAGGACGAGAAGCGTATTGTGGCCTACCACGAAGCCGGTCACGCGGTGGTGATGAACGCCCTGGCTGAAGCCGACCCGGTGCGCAAGGTTTCGATCATCGCCCGCGGCATGGCCGGCGGTTATACCCTGGCGCTGCCCGAAGAAGACCGCACGCTGATGTCGCGCAACAAGATGATCGCCGATATGATCGGTCTGCTGGGCGGCCGCGCTGCCGAGGAGATCGTCTTCAACGACATCACCTCCGGGGCGTCGAACGACCTGGAGCGCGTCACACGCGTTGCCCGCACGATGGTCACCCGCCTGGGTATGAGCAAGCAGCTCGGCCCGATGGTCTACGGGCAGAAGGAAGAGTTGATCTTCCTCGGCCGTGAGATCTCCGAGCAGCGTGACTACTCCGAATCGGTGGCCGAGGAAATTGACAGCGAAGTGCGCCGCCTGGTGGCCGAAGCCTACACGCGCTCGCGCAGCATCCTGGTCGAGTACCGTGAGAAGCTGGACGCCGTCGCCACCCGCCTGCTGGAGGTCGAAACGATCTCACAGGACGAGTTCGAGTCGATCTTCCCGCCGCCGATGAAAAAGAACAGCGGCACCCCGATGCCGACCGCGGCTTAGTTTGTATGTTGAGGCAGGGTGGGCGTTGGTAAATGCGCCCACCCTGTTCGTTTAACCGGGAGACGTGATCGGATGAACTCTGATTTGACCGGCCGCTACCAGGCCGCCCGCCAGGCCGCTTTTTACGTACTGCCCAACCCCGGCTGCCTGCAGATCGAAGGCGATGACCGCCAGGCTTTCCTGCAGCGCCAGACCACCAACGACGTGCGCCGCCTGGCCCCCGGTCGCAGCGTCACCACCGTGCTCACTTCCCCCACCGCTCGCATCCTCGACGTGCTGGCCCTGCTGCCCCAGGAGCAGTCCATCCTGGCCTTGACCCTGCCCGGCCTGGGCGCGGCCACCGCCCGGTATCTGCGCAGCCGCATCTTCTTTATGGATAAGGTCAGCCTGGCTGAGCGCAGCCAGGAACTGGCCCAGCTGGACCTGTTCGGCAGCCAGGCCGCCCAGGCGCTGGCCCGGCTGGGGCTGGCCGAACTGCAGCCCGGCGAGACGGCCGATGTATCCTGGTCTGGACAGGCGCTGCGCCTGCTGCGCTGGCTGCCTGGCGTTGGGCTGGGCCTGCGCCTGTTGGCGCCTGCTGATGGCCTGCCTGCCGTGCGCGAGGCGCTGCTGGACGGCGGCCTGGTGGAGGCTGATGAAGCCCTGTATACCGTCCTGCGTGTCGAAGCCGGGCTGCCCACCGGCGCCGAGCTGAGCGAGAGCTATACCCCGCTTGAAACCGGGCTGGCCGCGCTGGTCTCGGGCAGCAAGGGCTGCTACACCGGGCAGGAAGTGCTGGCCCGCCAGGTGACCTATGACAAGGTCACTCAGGCGTTGGCCGGTCTGCGCCTGGAAGCGCCGGTCGAGCCTGGCGCACGCCTGTGGAGTGAAACCGGCGAGCCCGCCGGCAGCCTGACCTCGGCGGCCGAATCGCCGGCTTTCGGCTGGATCGGCCTTGGGGTAGTCAAGCGCGCCCAGGCTGCCCCCGGCAGCCTTTTGCGGATCGGTTCCCGAGATGGGGCTGCGGCCCGGGTGTCTGTGCTGCCGTTCGCCGAAAATGAATGAAATGAATGAGCCGAATATCCTGCTGCTGACCGCCGACGTCGGCTTTGGTCACCGGGCCGCCTGCCAGGCGGTCGAAACTGCATTGCGCCAGGTCTCGAACGGCGCATGCCGCATCACCCTGTTGAACGTGATGCACCACCCGCGCACCCCGCGCCTGATGCGCTTCCCCGAGCGCGGCTATGACCTGACCGTCAATTCGCGCCTGCGGCTCTACTCGCTCTCCTACCGCGCCTCCGATTCGCCGCTCGCCTGTGAGCTGGTCGGCCGTATCATGGTGCAGGGCCTGGCGCGCGTCACCCAGCAGGTTTTCAATGACCTGCAGCCCGACGCGGTGCTGTCCACCTTCCACCTGTACCAGGCCCCGGTGCTGGCGGCCTGCAAGCGCTCTGGCAGCCAGGCGCCGTTTTTTAGCGTGGTCACCGACCTGGCGGATGTGCACCAGATCTGGTTCCGCGCCGCCCCGGACGTGCTGTTTGTGCCCAACGAAATGGTGCGCGACCAGGCCCTGGCTGCCGGGCTGGCCTCCGAGCAGGTGGTGGTCAGCGGCATCCCGGTCCAGCCAGCGCTGGCGGCCGAGCAGCGCAGCAAAACCGAGCTGCGCCAGGCCCTGGGCTGGCTGCCGCACCTGCCCGCTGCGCTGGTGGTGGGCAGCCGGCGCACCCCCACGCTGGTGGAGAAAGTGGCGGCGGTCAACCAGGCCGGCCTGCCGCTCCAGCTGGCGATCTCGGCCGGCGGCGACGAGAAGCTCTACCGGCGGCTGCAGGCAGTCGATTGGCGCATGCCGGTGCACCTGTACCGGTATGTCTCCAACATGCCCGAACTGATGCACGCCGCCGACCTGATCATCTCCAAAGCCGGCGGACTGATCACCGCCGAAAGCCTGGCCTGCGGCCTGCCGCTGATCTATACCGGCTACATCCCCGGGCAGGAGAGCGGTAACCTGACCTATGTGGTGGGGCAGGGGGCCGGCGCGATGGCGAATACCCCCCGCCGCCTGGTCCAGACCCTGGCGAGTTGGCTGGCCGATGATGGACTAGGCCTGCGCCAGTACACTGCCCGGGCGCGCCGCCTGGGGTCGCCTTGCGCGGCGCAGCTGGTCGCCAGTCACGTCTGGCAGGCCGCCGGCGCTTTCGCCGCCCACCGAGCAGCCTGAGCCGTCCGGCCCGTCTGTGGACCTGCTTGCGCGGCTGCCCGGTGCGCTCCGCCGCCCCTGGCGCGGCGCCGTTTTCAGGCCAGGTCGTCCAACTCCTGGTAGCGCACGATGGTCGTCTCAAGCAGCGCCTGGCGCAGCGCCTCGCCGCTCAGCTTGCGGCTGCTCACCTCGCGCTGCTGCAGCCCCTGCTGGCCATC
>JBJSYW010000043.1:0-14889 GCA_046089985.1 Chloroflexota bacterium | reverse complement strand
CTCGAACCCGACCCCATTGTCGCGCACCAAATACAACGCTTCACCCGCCTCCCGACAGCCGGAGATTTGGATTACGGCCTGCGCCCGGGAGGCGGTGTATTTCACCGCATTGCCGATCAGGTTGGCGAACACCTGGCGCAGCAGGGCCGCATCGGCCTGGCAGTTTGGCAGCTCGCCGATGCGCCAGTCGATGCACCGGCCGACCGGGTCCAGGTCGCGCAGCACGGACTCCACCAGCGCCCGGCAGTCCACCGGCGCCGGCTCCAGGTGAGCCCGGCTCAGGCGGGAGAACTGCAGCAGGGCGCTGATTAGCTCGTCCATGCGCAGCGCGCTGCCGCGGATATTCTGCAAGAACACCCGGCTTTCGCCGCCCGGCGCAGCCTCCAGGCTCTGCTCCAGCAGCGCCGCATAGCCGTTGACCGCCCGCAGCGGGGCGCGCAGGTCGTGCGAGACGGTGTAGGCGAATGATTCCAGCTCACGGTTGGCCGCCTGCAGCTGTTCGGTGCGCTGGTGAACGCGCTGCTCCAACTCCTGGTTGAGCGAGCGCACCGCGGCTTCGGCCTGCTTGCGGGTGCTGATGTCCTGGAAGATATATTGGAAGCGCCCATCGGGCATCTGCTTGGTGCTGCCGATGACCGGGATGGCCGCGCCGTCTTTACAGCGCAGCAGGTGCTCAAGCTGCAGGGTCTTGCCCAGGCGCAGCTGGTCTACTTCCAGCCCGGTATGTCCCAGGTGGGCCGGGTCGATCAACTGCTGAGGCGGGCGGTTCAGGATATCTTCCTGCCGGTAGCCGAGCAAAGAGAGGGCCGCCGGGTTGGCCTGCTCGATCAGGCCGTCTTGTCCCAGGATCAGGATACCCAGCGGAGCTTCGGTGAATAGGAAGCGGTAGCGTGCTTCGCTCTCGCTCAGGGCGGCGGCGGCGCGCCGCCGCTCGGTCAGTTCCTGGCGCACCCGCAGCAGGGTCAAGTCCAGGCGGCGCAGCACCGCCCACTGCAGCGCGCTGATCAGCGCCAGCAGCACCAGCACGGTCAGGTAATCGGCGGTGTAATTGGCGGTGGGAAAATTTCCGGCCCGCCAGCCCAGCTTCTCAACCGCCCACAGACCCAGGATGCACAACAGGCTCAGCCCGCCGAAGATCAGGCTGCCCAGGCGGCCGGTCATCAGGCTGGCGGCGATGATGATCACCGCCAGGCCTAAAATGGCCGTATCACGCAGGCCGTTGTGCTGGTAAATCAGGTAAGCTACCAGCAGAAAGCCGGTCACCGAGGGCAGCATGCCGGCCAACAGCAGCCGCCCGCGGTAGGCCAGCAGCCAGGCGGTCAGCAGCAGCAGCCCGAGCGGCAGCATCTCCAGCCGGTTGATCCCGGCGGCGATAAAGAGCAGCGCCGCCGCCAGGCATAGGCCTAATACCAGCAGCAGCATCCGCCGGCTGTTCTCGTCTTCAGAGCGCCGCTCGCCGCTGCGCCGGGCTTGATGCTCCTGGCCGGGTTGCTTCATCCATCACCACCCCATGGTTATCCGGGCGCGCCCGGGCTGCCGGCCCGGACTGCCGCCACCTTTAAGCCGCCGGTCCTCCGGTCAGCCGGTCGGGCCGGGCTGCCTGGCTGTCTTCCATATCCAGCAGCTCGATGCGCATTACCGTGACCGCCCGGCCGGCGATGCGCACGCGCTCGCCGTCCAACGCCAGGCGCAGCCGGCCGCCGCGCGGCGAGGCCTGGTAAGCCAGCAGTTCGGTCTTGCCCAACCGGGCGCCCCAGTAGGGGCCGAGGCAGGCATGCGCCGAGCCGGTGACCGGGTCTTCGGGCACGCCCACCGCAGGCGCAAAGAAGCGCGAAACAAAGTCCAGCGGGGCAGCGGCCTGGGCGGTGACAATCACGCCGCGCACCGGGAAGGCTTTCAGGCGCAGCATGTCCGGCTGCAGCGAACGCACCGCCGCTTCGCTTTCGAGCGTCACCAGGTAGTCGAAGACGCTCCGGCCGCAGGCGGCGATGTGTGCGCCCAGCGCTTCGTCCAGCCCCGGCGGCGGATCGACCGGCGCGGCGGGGGTGGCGGGGAAGTTCAACTCAATCTCCGGCCCGCACAGCTCGGCGGTGAGCAGGCCGCTGAGAGTGTGGAAACGCGCCTGGGCCTGCGGGTCGAGCGCGCCGGTCTGCCACAGGATGTGGGCGCTGGCCAGCGTGGCATGCCCGCACAGCTCGACTTCGGCGGCGGGGGTGAACCAGCGCAGCCGCCAGCCGTCGCCCTCGCGGTAGAGGTAGGCGGTTTCGGCCAGGTTCATCTCGGCGGCCACCTGCTGCATCCACTGCGGGTCAGCCGGGCCGTCCAACAGGCATACTCCGGCCGGGTTGCCGGCGAACGGGCGCTCGCTAAAAGCATCCACCTGGTAAAGCTGGATGGGCATAGATTGGCTCCTTGGGTTGGCGGGTCTGAACCGATGCCCGGCGGCCGCTGGGAGAAGGCCGGGTGAGGCTGGCCTAATTATAGCGCGGCTGGAGCCCGGCGGCGCAGCCGATCTACGCCGGATCTGCCGGCGGCCGGGGGAAAACGCGCCGCGCCCGGCCGCAAGACAGCCAGCGGCCGGGCGTGGCGGGCGGGTATGCGAGCTTACTTGCGCGGCCGGCGCAGCACGGTGATCACCTGGGCCTGCAGGCCGGTGTCCTGGTCGAGCACGCCGGCGATCACCAGCATGCCAGGCTGCAGATCGGCCAGGCCGGCAACCCGGTTCCCCGGGCTGCGGAAGCGGGTTTCGGCGCTGACCTGAATCGTCAGCTGCTCGCCGTCGCGGGTCTGCAGGGTCAGCTCGTCCGCGCCGACGGCGGTCACCCGCCCGGCAATGCGGCGGCCGGCTTGCGGGCGCTCGCCTGGGTCGCCGGCGCGCAACCGGCGGGCCAGCAGGCTGCCATCGGCCTGCTTCTCGACCGCCGCCAGCGCCTGCATCCCGGTTTTAATCTCCTGCGCGGTGCGGGCCTGGCCCACAAAGCGGGTCTGCTCGTCGAGCACCACGGTTACGCTCTGGCCATCCTGGTCTTCCAGGGTCAGCCGGCGGCCGGCGGCGTCCACGCCGGTGACCTCGCCGCGCACGGCGCTGAAGTCCTGCGGATCGAAATCTTCGGGCAGCACCACCACCAACCGGGCCGGCAGCGGGCCGGCGGAATCATCCCGGCCCTGCCGGCCGGCCAACCAGCTGCGCAGCCGCCCACCCAGCCCTTGCCCGCCGGCGCCACTGGCGCGGCGCACCACCACCGCCACCCAGGCGTCTTCCTGCAGGTCGGTGCGCTCCAGCGGCTGCCGGTCAACATCCACGATGCGGGTCTGATCGGCGAGCGTAAACGCACGCGTTTCACCGCTGCGTAGGGTCAGGGTCAGCGTGTCGCCGCTGAGCTGCGCTACCTGCCCTAACACCGGGCGCAAGCGGCGCAGCCGGGCAGGCAAATTCCCCCCCGGTTCATCCTGCGGCCCCGCAGCTTGCGGCCGCACGGTTTGCTGCCCGCGGCGCTGCGAAACGCCGGCCTGAGCCAACACCGGGCCAACCGGCATCGCGCCGGCCAGTAAAGCCGCCGCCAGGACGGCGCTGATCACGATCCACAGTTTCTTTTTCATGGTTGCCTCCAGGGTTTCGGTCTGCCGATCCAATCGGTATGCTTCAAGGATACCCCGGGCGTGTAAAGCGCCAACCTGAAGGTTGTAAACGCACTGTAAACGTTAGCTGAAGACCAGCTCCTCCCGCCCGGTCAGCTTATCCTGGATGCGCTGGACGACGATATCCAGGTGGGCGGGGTCGTGCACAAAGTCCAGGTCATCCGAGCGGATGGTCAGCACCGGGCAGACGTCGAAAGTCTGCATCCAATCATCGTAGAAGGTGTCCAGCAGGGCCAGGTAATCGGCCGAGATGCCGCCTTCGATCGCCCGGGCGCGGCGGCGGATGCGCTCCATCAGCACCGGCACCGGCGCTTTGAGGTAGATCAGCAGGTCGGGCTGCGGCAGGCGCGACACCACCAGGTCGAAGACCGCCCGGTAGGAGAGGTAATCACGCTCGCTGAGGTTGCCCATGTGGTGCAGGGCGCGAGCAAAGATATAGGCGTCCTCGTAGATGCTGCGGTCGGTGATGGCCGAGTCGGGCCGGGCGGCCAGCTCAATGTACTGGCGGGCGCGGTGGCCCAGGAAGAAGACCTGCAGGTGAAACGACCAGGTCTGCATGTTGGTGTAAAAATCGGCCAGGTACGGGTTATCGGCCACCGATTCGAAGGCGGTGGTATAGCCCAGGCGGGCGCCGATGCGCTCGGTCAGCGAAGTTTTGCCGGCGCCGATGTTGCCGGCCAGGATGATCATGCGTTTGGTCATGGGCGACCTCTTTGAAGGGGACAGGGTGTGGAAAGCTGGGGCAGCCCTCAATATACCTGATTTAGCGTCGGGCGGCAAGGCATGGGCGTGAATATGGATTACAATACCCTGGAGGTGTCATCAATGCTGTATGCAATCAACCGCGCCGCGCGGGCCATCTACCGGCTGTTCAAAGACACCACGTTGGGCTACGTGCAGTGTAACGGCAGCATGCTGGCCGCGGCGCTTTCCTATCAGATGATCTTTTCGCTCTCGCCGCTGTTGATCCTGGTCACTTCGGCTGCCGGGATGGTGTTCTCGGAGGTCTCGGTGATCGACCGGCTGGTGCTGGAGATCAGCCACACCGTCAGCCCGCGTGCGGCCCAGGCGGTGCAAAGCCTGCTGGAAGCCGGGCAGGTGAGCAGCAGCCCGGGGGTCTATACCACGATCAGTTTAGGGTTGATGCTGTTCTTCGCCTCGATGGTGTTCGCCCGCATGAAGAAGGCCATCAACCTGATGTGGGAGATCACCAGCCAGCCCGGGCAGGGCATGCTGCTGTTCGTGCGCACGCACACCCTGTCGTTCCTGATGGTAATGGTGGTGGTGTCTCTGTTCCTGACCTTCCTGGTGGTCAGCACCACGCTGGTATCGATCAACCAATGGCTGTCGATCAACACCGGGGTGGGCGAGCCGTTCCTGGCGCGCGCCGATATCGGCCTGACCTACGTCGGCTTCACCCTGCTGTTTGCGATCATCTTCAAGACCCTGCCCGACGCGCAGGTGGCCTGGGACGACACGCTGATCGGGGCGGCCTTCACCTCCACGCTGTTCACCGCCGGCGAGTTCCTGATCGGCATCTACCTGGGGCGGATCAGCCTGCGCGGCATTTACGGCGCGATGGGCTCGCTGATCATCGTGCTGGCGTGGGTGTTCTACTCGATGCAGATCGTCCTGTACGGGGCCAAGTTCACCCAGGTGTACGCCAACCGCTACGGCAAAAAGGTGGTGCCGTCGAAGAAGGCGGCCCGCGTGGTGCCCAGCCTGGAGATCTACGAGTAGCGCGGGCCGCCCTGCGGGCCGCCTACCCCTGCAGCCACTGCAGCGCGGCCGCCCGGTCGTTGAAGATGCGAAACGCCTGGCCGCGGTTGGTCTCGAGGGCAAACTCGTAGAAGCGGCCCTGGCGGGTCAGTTCGTCGGGGGCGACCAGCGCGGCGCGGATGCGGTAGTTGCCGAGCTTGAGCAGCACCGCGCCGGCTAACCCGCTCTTCAGATCGAAGAACTGCGGCGCCAGGCATTCAGCGGGTAGCAGCAGACGCTGCGCGCCATACTCGGCGCACGCCGCCACCAACTGCAGCGCGTCTTGCTCGTCAGCGATGGGCTGCAGGCCGGGCAGCATCTCGACATACGCGTTCTCTGTGCCTTCGTGAAAGGTGTAATCCATGGTTTTGCGCCTCCTGTTAAATGATGCCTGGTTTCAGCCGAATGTCGTATTCCATTGGCGGCGGAAATCAACTACAATCATATCATCGGCAGAGAAATCATTCGAAGGAAAAGGAGATCCCAGCAATGAATGTCCGCACCCACCTGATCGCCGGGGTGTGCATTGGCGACACCCACCAGGGCATCGTAGTCGAAGTGCAGGGCAACGGCTATTACGCCGCGGTGCGCGGCGATGATGGCAATAAGCGCTTCGTCAACGCTGCGTATACCACCTTCTACCCCAACAACCAGCCGCTGTACTACGGCGAGCGGGTGATGTACAACCTGATCCCGTCCGGCTATGCCAGCGCCGGTAAGGTGGCGTGCATCGCCCCGGCCGAATAGACGGAAAATCCGGCAAAATAAAAAGACTGCCGCAGGCGTTAGCCCGGGCAGTCTTTTTATTTCTTCATCCGCCGCTCAGCACTCGCTGTAGCCGCAGGAATAGCACTTGCGACAGCCTTCTTCGTTGACCACCGAGGCCTGCCCGCACTCGGGACACAGATCGCCCACACGGTTGCCGAAGTTCTCATAGCTGGGCTGGGGCGGGGTGGCCTGTTGAGCGCTCTCGCCCAGCAGGTTGAAGCCGTTGCCGCCCAGGCTGTGACCGGCAGCCAGTCCGCCGCCCGCGTCGGTCTCCGGTTCGGGCAGATCGCTGCTGCGCGATTGGGCCTCGCCGTGCTCTTCGGCGGTGGTCTCCAGGTACTCGGCCAGCGCCTGCGAGACCCCATCGGGCAGCGAGCGCACCCGGTTTGGGCCAAAGCCCAGCGAGCGCCCACCGCCAATCCCCGACAGCTGGCGCCAGATCTCCTTCAAACGCTCGCGCGGGGCAATCGGCGATGACAGGCGCAGCATATACGAGACCAGCCGCCCGATAGCCTCCGAAACGGCGGCGGTGTCCGAGCCGGCTTTGGAGGTATTGATGAACACCTCGAAAGGCTGGTTGCCGCCGTTCTCATTGATGGTCACGAAGGCTTTGCCCAACGGCGTGCTGACGTTGATGGTGTAGCCGGTCAGCTTGCGTGGGCGGGGCTTCTTTTTGTCGTGCCACAGCATCGGCTGGACCACCGGCTCGGGCGCAGGGGCAGCCGGAGCGGCCGTTTCGGATGCCGGGGCCTCCTTGCTCTTAGCGGTGGCCTTGGTCTCCAGCACCACTTTAGAGCGCGAGCCGGTCACGTAGACGGTGATGCCCTTACAGCCCAACTCCCAGGCCAGCAGGTAGGCCTGCGCCACGTCCTGCTCGGTGGCGCCCTCGTTGAAGTTCACGGTCTTGCTCAGGCTGTTATCGACAAAAGCCTGCAGAGCGGCCTGCATGCGCACGTGCTCCTCGGCGCTGATATCGCCCGAGACGACAAATGCGCTGCGCAGGGCCTGCGGCACTTCGTCCAACGCCTGGCAGCTGCCCTGCTCCATCACATGTTCGACGATTTTGCGGCGGTCGGCATCCTCGATGCCGGCGGTGATCAGCGCCTGCTCAAACAGCGGGCTGGCATAGGTCAGCTGCAGGTCTTTGCCGTGGTCGTTGACGTGGCGGATGTAGGCCAGGGCGAAGACCGGCTCGCAGCCGTAGCCCTCACAGCCGGCGACGGTGGCGATCGTGCCGGTGGGGGCCACGGTGGTCTGGGCGGCGTTGCGGATGCCGTAACGGCGGATGCCGGCGACGATAGCGTCCCAATCCAGCGCCGGGCGGCCCCAATCGCCGGACGGGTCGACCAGCGACTGCGGCGGCTGCCAGCGCAGCTCCTGCGGGTCGTAGATCGAGCCCTGGATAGCCGGAAAAGCGCCGCGCTGCTCGGCCAGCTGCAGGCTGGTCTGCATGGCGTGGTAGCGCACAAACTCCATCACCTGGGCGGCGAAAGCCTGCCCTTCCGGCGATCCGTAGCGCACGCCGGCATGGTAGAGCAGGTCGCCCAGGCCCATGATGCCCAGGCCGATGCGCCGGGCGCGGTGGGCGGCTTCCTTCAGCTGCGGCACCGCCGGTACGTAGGCGTTGGCATCCACCACATCGTCGAGAAAGATGGTCGAGAGCATGGTGCTGTGGCGCAGCTTCTCCCAATCCACCGTGCCGCCCGGCCCCAGGTGCTGGGCCAGGTTCACCGAGCCCAGGCAGCAGTTTTCGGCCGGGCCCAGCCACTGTTCGCCGCAGTTGTGCGCCACCATCCCATTGGCGATCAGGCTGGCGGTCTGCGGCTGCGACAGGTCATACACGTCGGCGGTCCCAGCCGGGGTGACGGAGCGCACGGCATCGCTAAAGGCTTGCCGGCGGGCTGCCCGCGGAGCGCGGCGCACAGCCGCCTGCAGGCGGGCCTGTTGGGCTTCAACGGCAAAACCGATCTGCTCGGCAAAGCGGCGGGAGCCGGCGGCGCTTAACACCAGCGCGCCGGATGGCTCAAGGCGGCTGAGGATGGCGAAGTTTGCCAGCAGCAGCTGCACGTCCTGCAGCAGACCCGGCGACCCGGCTTCCAGGCGCACGCGGGCGCGGTCCGGCTGCAGCGCGCCCGCAGCGCCAAACAGGCCCTGTAGGAAGCCCACCACCGCCGGGCGTGGGGCGCTCCACAGCGATTCGGGCAGGCGGGCGTCACCGGCGGGAACCGGCAGCAAGCCAAGCGCCGAGAAGAAGGCCTGCGGCAGGCTGCCGGCAGCTGCGTCGCACTGCGGGCCAAACCACTCGACCAGGCAGGCATAGGCCTGCGGCAGCAGGGCCGGGCTGGAGAAGGCATCCCCGACCGGGCCGCAGCGCTGATCCGGCAGCTGCCCGGCGCCCACCAGCGCGCCGAGCGCCAGCCCCAGTTCGTGCGACCAGTGGGTGGGCAGCCCGGCGGGCGCCGGGGAACCCAGCGGCTCAGCGCGCCGGCTGGGGGGAGCGGCCGCGCCGGCGGTCGCTGCACCTGCCAGTTCGGCTGCCAACTGCCGCGCCGGCGCGGGCAGGCGCGTCTCCCGGCTCCACGGGCCTTCGCCGCTCTGCAGCAGCACCCGGTCGCCCGGGCGCAGGTCTTGCAGCGGCCGGTAGCCGGCGGTGGTCAGGAAGCGGTGATCGGCGGTGGCGGTGACGGAATAGCCCAACTGCGTCTCCAGGCGAAAGACCGGGGCAGAGCGGCGGGTCAGCCAGGCGGGCGAGGCCGGGCGCAGCGCCACGCCGGGCATGCGGCCCGGGGCAGCCCCGCCGCCGGCCCGGTTATCGGCGGCGATGTAGCCCGGCAGGCCCAACTCGGCCAGCCCGGCGATGGTCAGCAGGCCGAACTCGGTGGGCAGGCGGGTTTCGCCAATAAAGCACGGGTTGGTGGCCTCTAACTGGTACAGGTGCGGGACCGGGTTGGAGCGGTTGGCGGCGTCGAGGAACAGCACCCCCGGCTCACCGTTGTGGTGCGCCTGGCGGACGATCTTATCGAACAGCTCGCGCGCTCGCACGGTCTTGTAGACGCGGATCGGCACGCCGGCTGCTTCGGCTTCTTCCAGCGTGCCGTTGAATTCTTTATACTCAGGGGCGTTGATATCGGGGAAGCGCAGCTCCCAATCGGCATCGTCACGCACGGCGCGCATGAAGGCGTCGGTGATGCCAACCGAGATATTGAAGTTGGTGATCGAGTTCTCATCGGTCTTGCAGGTGATGAACTCTTCCACATCCGGGTGGTCGACGCGCAGCACAGCCATATTGGCGCCGCGGCGAGAGTTGTGGGTGACCAGGCCGTTGGCCAGGTAGGTGTGGTTCTGGTCGACTTCCAGATCCAGCGTGAGCGCTTCGCCGTCTGGGGTGACGGCTTCCACTTTCACAAACCACAGCCCCTCGGGCGAACGCGCCTGCCAGTCGAACTGTGGGCGCCTCTGGCGAAGCCGGTCATAGGCGGCGCGGGACAGTCCGCGCACATCCCGGCAGCTGTGCAGCAGCGCCCGGCGCAAGCCCAACCGGCGGCTGGGCAGCGTGTGCGCCTGTCCGGCGCTGCGCGGTCCAACCGGCTGCGCGGCGAGCGCTTCCAGCGCCGGCTGCAGCCAGTACTGCGGATAGGGCAGCATATCCGCAGTCTCATCCGCCGGGTTGGGCTGCCAGATATAGCAGGCGTTGAAGCGGGAGCGCCGGTCGCAGCCGATGCGCTCGCGCCAGGCTTGCAGCCCAATGCCGGGCTCGACCCGCACCTGGTACGCCGTCGGCCCGTCGGCGGGGCTGACGCCAGGGGACATGGCCCGGATGCTCACCGGGCAGCCCAACCCGATCAGCAGGGTGGCGGTTTCTTCTGCCAGGCGCGGTGAGCCGGTGACCAGGGATGGGCGGCCGCGGCTCAATGCGCCATCGGCCTCGAACAAACCGCGCAGGTATGCCCCGACCACCTGGGGCGGAGACTGGCGCACCAGGCGCGGCACACCGGCTTCCCGGCTGGGCGGCAGCGCCAGCCCATTGACCTGCAAATATTCTTTGACCGCGCGGCTGTCGATCACGAACGTGACCGGGCGATCGCCGTTGGTCCGGCGGCGCCGGACCGACGCGCCAAACAGCCGGCCTAGCAGCGCCGGCATCTCTTCGACCAGGTACGAGCCGGAGGCCACGTTAACGCCGATCCGCTCGCCGCCGGCCTCAGCAGCCAGGCAGCCTGCGCCGGCCAGGTAGCCGGTGAAGAAAGCCAGCTCTTCATCCAACACCGGCGGCAGCAGCCGCGCGGCCGGGCTGCCCTGCGGGGCGGACGGGCGGCGCAGCGGCTGGATCGCGCCCTGCTGCCGGCCCAGCTGCACCATCAGCCAGTCGCCGGCCTGCAGTTCATGGATGCGGCGCCACTGCGGGCCGCCGGCGGTCATGACCTTGACGCGATGCTCGGCGGTGCCGGCCAGGCTCAGGCCGGGCTGAGTGTGCACGCGAAACACCGCGGCCACGCCGTTGTTGAAGGCGCGCGGCGAGCTGCGCCAGCCTTCATCGGTAGCGATCTGCAGGCGGTGTTCCTGCCAACCGGAACGGTCAGGATCGGCGATCTCGTCCAGGCGCAGTAAGCCGCGCCCGGTAAACACCAGCGTCTCGGGCAGCAGGCAGCCGCCCTGGGCGACTTCGCCAAAGGCCTTATCGTAGACGCGCAAAAAGCCGACCGGGCCGGTGGCCTGCCCGGCGGAGGACTTGACCAGAGCGCCTTTAGGGCGCAGGCGGGAGAAGGAAAAGCCATTGCCGCCGCCGGTCTGCTGGATCAGGGCGGCGTCGCGCAGGGTCTGGAAGATGCCGGCCGGGTCGCGCCCCATGTCATCGGCAATGGGCAGCACAAAGCAGGCCGCCAGCTGGCCCAATGGCGTGCCGGCGCCGGTGAAGGTGGGCGAGTTGGGGAAGAAGCGCTTGCTGGTGAGCAGTTCATAGAAACTGCACGCCCGGGCGATCACATCTTCGCCATACGCCTGCTCGACAGCCGCCACGTGATAAGCCACGCGCCAGAACATCTCCTCAACCGTCTCTACCGGCTTACCGTCACGCCCGCGGCGCACATAGCGGCGCACCAGCACCTGGCGAGCGTTCTCGGTCAGTTCCACCGCCGGCAGCCCGTCTGGCATGGGCGGGGTGGGCAGCAGTCCATAGCGATCATCGACGTGAATAGAACTTCCCTTGGCCATCGTACGATCCTCCAATAGTTAATCGGTAATGTTAAGACCGGCAGGGACGTTAAAAGACCGCCCCATGCACTCCCCCCCTGGTGAAATCGGCTTCGCTCAGATCTCCAACAGGCGGTCAATCTCGCTGCGGATCGATTTCAGATCATCCAGGCCGAGGTAGACGATCGCATAGCGGATGTATGCGATGTGATCCATCTCCTTCAGGCCGGCGATCACCATGTCCCCAACGACCCGCGAGGACACTTCTGAGCGCCCCATCGCCTGCAGCGCCGATTCGATCTCGCCCACCAGGCGTTCGATATCGGCGGCAGAGACCGGGCGCTTGGCGCAAGCGATCCGGATACCCCGGATCAATTTTTCGCGATCAAACTCTTCGCGCGTCCCGTCCTGCTTGATCAGCAGTGGGGTTGCCAGGATCGGGCGCTCGTACGTGCTGAAGCGCTGACCGCAGCTTTCACATTCCCGCCGCCGGCGCACCCCACCGCGCGCATCATGGGAGGTGTCGACCACGCGTGAATTTTCGTTTTTGCAGTACGGACAGCGCATGCCTACCCTTGTGCCTTTTAGAACAAATGATCCCGCCATATATGGGGGATACCTACACGAACACCCCTATATCTATGCAATCCATGTTGCATTCTAGCAGAAACCCAGAGGCTTGACAAGGGTACAAACGGGTTAATCTTGATTAGAAAGCCGGGAGGCTTACCGGGCGAAGAGCCGCCGGCGTAAACGCCAGGCGCGCGCGCCGGTCGGAAAAGCAACGCAGTCCAGGGGATGGCACGCCAAAGACGCCCATCCCCTGGACCGGGAGGCCAATGTTCTCGAATATGTTTTTCACGGCGCTGTGCGCCGCCCGGCGGGCGGCGCACAGCGAAAGTTAACCTTACTTACCGTTGCCGCGATTGCGCAGGAATGTCGGGATATCCAGGTCTTCCGTGTTGAACGAGCGGGGCTGGAAATCGCGCGCCGCCGGGCGGCTGGCGGGCAGCGTGGCCGGCTGCTCCACCTGCGAGTTGGTATGCACCGCATAACCGCTGTGCGAGCGATTCTCGTTGGCAGGCGGTTCGGAAGGCCGCCGGGCAGCCGCGGCGGCGCGCTCAAAACCCGTGGCGATGACCGTGATGCGCACCGCATCCTTCATCGTCGGGTCGATCACCGCGCCGAAGATCAGGTTGACATCCGGATGCGCGGTCTCCTTGATGATCGCCGCCGCCTGGTTGACATCGAACAGGGTCAGGTCCGGGCCGCCAGTGACGTTGAACAGGATGCCGCGAGCGCCGTCGATGGTGATGTCGAGCAGCTGGCTGGAGATGGCCTGCTCGGCGGCGATGCGGGCCGCATCTTCGCCCTTAGCAGTGCCCACCGCCATCAGCGCCGCGCCGCCTTCCGACATAATCGTGCGCACGTCGGCGAAGTCCAGGTTGATCAGGCCGGGGACCGTGATCAGCTCGGAGATGCCCTGCACGCCCTGGCGCAGCACATCGTCGGCCATGCGAAAGGCAGTCTGCAGGTTGGCGCGCTTATCAACGATCTGCAGCAGGCGGTCGTTGGGGATCACGATCAGCGTATCGGCCTGCTCTTTGAGGCGGGCGATGCCCGTCTCGGCGCCCTGGATGCGGCGGGAGCCTTCAAAGGTGAACGGGCGGGTGACCACACCGATGGTCAGCGCGCCGACTTCCTTGGCGATCTGCGCCACCACGGCCGCGCCGCCGGTGCCGGTGCCGCCGCCCATCCCTGCAGTGATGAAGACCATGTCGGCGCCCTTCAGCACCGTGTACAGGTCTTCGGCCGATTCCTCGGTCGCTTTGCGTCCCACCTCGGGGTCGCCGCCCGAGCCAAGGCCGCGGGTGAGCTTTTCGCCCACGCGCACGCGGGTGGTCGCCTTCGAGAGCATCAGCGATTGGGCGTCGGTATTGATGGCCACAAATTCGACACCCTGCAGGCCCTCGTCGATCATGCGATCGACCGCGTTACAGCCGCCGCCGCCCACACCCACCACTTTAATCCGGGCGAACGACTCCATCTGGTTCGGTGAAGGATTCGAGAAAGTTGACATTGGTTCCTCCTATCTATCAGACACTGCACACCAGGCAATGATCATTCATCAGCTAAAGCGCCGCGCCCCGGGCGGTAAACCTCAGGGCAGCAGCCGTTTCAACAGGTTCTTAATCTTCTCCCGGTCCAGCCCGGGGACCAGGTCGCCGGCCGGCGTTGCGCCGGGCTTGGAACGCGAGCGGCGGCGCGCGCCTTCCACCGGGGCGGTGACTTCGTTCATCAGCAGCGCCCACTTCAACAGGCCAATGGTGGTGGCGAAAGCCGGTGATTCGAGCTTATCGGTCATACCAACCAGCCCGGTGGGCTGGGCCACCCGCACCGGCACGCCCAACACCTTGGCTGCCACGCTCTTGATCCCCGGCAGCAGCGCAGTGCCGCCGGTCAGCACCAGCCCGGCGGGCAGCAGCCCGTCGTAGCCGGAGCGCTTGATCTCCTGCACCACCATGCCGAAGATCTCTTCCACGCGGGCGTGGATGATCTGCACCAGATCCATGTGGCTGACCTGCACCACGTCGTCCTCGCCAAACGGGCGGATGTTGAAATACTGGCGCGGGTCGATCTCCGCCGGGTTGGCATGCCCGTGCTGCAGCTTGACCTCCTCCGCCTGCGAGCTGGGCAGGTGCAGCACCTGGGCGATATCCGAAGTGATGTGGTTGCCGCCGATGGCCAGCACGGCGGTATGCCAGACATCACCGTCCACGTAACTCGCCAGGTCGGTGGTGCCGCCGCCGATATCACACACCGCCACACCCATCTGGCGCTCGTTCTCGTCCAGGGCGACCTCGGCGGAGGCCAGCGGGTTGAGCACAAACTGGGTCACATCCACCCCGGCTGCGGCGATGCACTGGCGCAGGTTCTCGATCCCAGTCGCAGCGGCGGTGATGATGTGTGTCTCGACCTCCAGCCGGTAGCCGTGCATGCCGAGCGGCATACGGATGCCATCCTGCCCGTCGACGTTAAAGTTGCGCTGAATGACATGCACGATCTCGCGCCCATGCGGGATGGCGACCGCCCGGGCAGCATCCACGGCGCGGGCCACATCGTCGGAGTCGATCACCCGACCGGACACGCCCACCACACCCCGGCTGTTAACCGATGACACGTTCGATCCCGCCATGCTAACCAGCGCGCCGAGGATCTCCACCCCGGAGGTGCGCTCAGCCTTTTCGATCGAACGCGCCACAGCCTGGGCTGCGGCTTCCAGGTCAACCACCACCCCTTTGCGCAGTCCCTGTGAAGACTCGATGCCCACTCCGAGCACCCGCAGCTGGTCGGGGCCTTCTTCGCGCGCCACCAGGGTGCAGATCTTGGTCGTGCCTACATCGATGCCGATTAACAATTGATCGTCCATGATATTATCTATACCTTTGCTCGTTTTACTGCCCCTCGCCGGGCTGCAGGCGGTAATACGGGGCATAGGCAGACTCAACACTGATCAGCTCCGGTCGGCTGCCA
>JBJSYW010000042.1:0-8424 GCA_046089985.1 Chloroflexota bacterium | reverse complement strand
CCAGTACATTCTGTCGGCTTATAACATCGCCCAGGAGTTCTCTGCGTTCCTGGATGATGTCAAGCCGGCCGCGGCGGTGATCTTCAACGGTATTATGTACCCGGAAGGCACCGCCCGCTGGGTGGCCCAGGCGCGCGGGCTGCGCGTGGTCACCTATGAGGTGGGCTTCCAGCCCATGTCGGCCTTCTTCACCGACGGCGAAGCCACCGCCTACCCGCTGCAAATCCCCAAGGATTTCGAACTCAGCCCAGAGCAGAACGCCCGCCTGGACGCTTACCTGGAGAAGCGCCTGCAGGGCCAGTTCACCATGGCGGGCATCCGCTTCTGGCCCGAGATGCGCGGCCTGGATAAGGCCATGCTGGATAAGATCGCCCGTTTCAAACAGCTGGCGCCGATCTTCACCAACGTGGTGTATGACACCAGCCAGGTGCACGCCAACCAGGTCTTCCCGCACATGTTCGCCTGGCTGGACGCGCTGCTGGCGGTGATCCGCCGGCGGCCCGAGACGCTGTTCGTCATCCGCGCCCACCCGGACGAAATGCGCCCCGGCACCGCCAAGCAGAGCCGCGAGAGCGTGCGCGATTGGGTGATCGAAAACGGGGTCGACCGGCTGCCGAACGTGGTCTTTATCGACTCGCAGGAGTACGTCAGTTCCTACGAGCTGATCCAGCGTTCTAAGTTCGTGATTGTGTACAATTCGTCGATCGGCATGGAAGCTGCCCTGATGGGCAAAGCCGTGCTGACCGGCGGCAAGGCCCGCTATACCCAGTACCCGATTGTGTTCTTCCCGCCCACGCCCGAGGCTTACTGCGCCCAGTTGGATTCCTTCCTGGACGCCGAGCGCATCGATGTGCCGGAGGAGTTCAACCGCAACGCCCGGCGCTTCCTGTATTACCAGATGTTCCTCTCGTCGCTGAGCTTCCAGGACTACCTGCGCGAGATCCGCCGCAAAGGCTATGTTGAACTGCGCTGGTTCTCCTGGCAGGCGCTGCTGCCCGAAAACTCGCCCACCATGCGCGTCCTGGTAGACGGCATCGCCGACGGTGGGCTGGACAGCAAGGCCCGCCTGCGCAGCGCCGAAAGCGAGCCGGATGAGCGCCCTCCCTTCCTGTTGGATAACCGCCAATGAATGAACTCAATGTAATTGAAACGACCGAGCTGCTGCCTGTGGCGCTGCTCGACCAGCACCGCCCGCTGGTGGAAGACCTGAAGCGCCTGGCGCGCTCGCTGCGCCTGGAGTTCGGCTGGCACTACCTGCTCGACCTGAGCTGGATCCTTGGCCGGCTGAAGCCAGGCGGGCTGGGCGGCATGCGCATCCTGGAAGCCGGCGCCGGCACCGGGATCCTGCAGTGGTACCTGGCCGAGCAAGGCGCCGAGGTCTTCAGCGTGGACCGCATGAGCCGGGCAGCGCTGCCGCTGCGCTTCCGCCGCCGCTTCAACGTCGCCGGCCTGCGTTCGAGCGACCTGCTGCCCGCCGGAAGCGCCTTCTGGCAGGGCTTCAACCGCCCGATCCACGGTGGGCTGCCGCGCCGGGCGGCTGCCACGCTGGCGGCCCAGGCGCGTGACCTGGCGGGCTATTTCTCCGCCGCTCCTGCCGCCGGGCAGGTCTGGGTCTATAACCAGGACCTGGGCCGCATGGACGATATCCCTGACGGATCGCTTGACGCGGTGGTCTCGGTCTCGGCCCTGGAACACAACACCCCCGAAGGGTTGGAAAGCGTGGTGCAGGAGATTATGCGCAAGCTCAAACCCGGTGGGCTGCTGCTGGCTACCCTGACCGCCGGCAAGGGCCAGGACAGCTGGCACACCCCGTCGGCCGGGTGGTGCTACACCGATGTCACGCTGCGCCGCCTGTTCCACCTGCCTGACAGCGCCGCCACAAACTATGACCGCTACGATGAGCTGTTTGCCCAGCTGCGCGAGTGCGCCGAACTGCGCGACAATTTGGCCGGCTTCTATCGCGATGCAAATAATAAAGGCATGCCTGGCGGCGTCTGGGACCCACAGTACCAGCCGGTAGGGGTGTGCAAGATCAAGCCGATTGCGTGATAATCCAAGAAAGTCGTAGAGTATCCATGAATAGAGACCTGCTATCCATCCGTGTCCAGGCGCTGCTGGCGGAAGCCATCCAGGCCCCACCGGAACTGATCACCCCTGACCTGGCGTTTGGCGACCTGCCGCAGTGGGATTCGCTCGGCCACATGGAGGTTATGCTGCGCCTGGAGGACCAGTTCGGCATCACTGTCGATGCCGACACCATCGCCCAACTGATCAGCGTACCCGAGATTTGCCAGTACCTGGAGGACCACGGCCATGTGCAGCTCGACTGAACATTCCCCGCACCCGGTGGTCTTGTTGGAGTTCGCTCCCGCCGTGCCGCTGCCCGATTACCTTACCGGCGAAGTGCAGTCCAAGCTGGCCTACGTGGACGAGTGGATCGCGCAGGCGCGCGTCAGCGTGGACAACATCTGCCTGCACGTAGCGCTGCCTGCCGGGGTAACCGCCCTGAGCGACGAGCGCTACGCCGAATTGGAAGAGAAGGTCCAGCGCGTGGTGGTCTCGATGGCCAAGGGCGCTTTCAAGCCCAAGGTCCAGGTGCTGGAAGAGCACCTGGACCGGCCGGTGTCCTATACCCTGGACCCGCTGCCCGAGCTGATGGCGCGCGGTGAGGTCAGCCAGGAGGCCGGCGGCATCTTCGCCCTTGGCCCGCTGATGACCCGCCTGGTCAACTACTTTGAAGGCCTGTTCCTCGACCTGGCCAAAGCCTTTGACGCCGCCCCGTACCGCTTCCCGACCCTGATCCCGGCCCGCTACCTGGAGCGAGTCAACTACTTCCGTGCCTTCCCGCACTCGCTGACCTTCGTTTCGCACCTGCGTGAGGATCTGGAAGTGATTGACCGCTTCTCGCAGACCGCCGCCTGCGACGACAGCGGGCTGAACACCCCGCTCAGCTCCTTTGCCCAGATCCAGGCGCTGCTCTCGCCGGCGGTGTGCTACCACCTGTACTTCACGCTGGCCGATAAGCCCCTGCCGGGCGGCAAATTCACCGCCACCGCTGTGGGCAACTGCTTCCGCTACGAGGCGATCAACCTGGCCTCGCTGGAGCGGTTGTGGAACTTCACCATGCGCGAGGTGATCTTCGTCGGCAGCAAGGACTTCATCCTGGAGAACCGCGAGCTGGCCCGCCAGCACATGGAGCGCGTCTTTGAGCAGGTGGGCCTGGCCTACCGGGTGGAGAGCGCCAATGATCCGTTTTTCATCGGCGAGTTCCGCAAGCAGGCCGCCTTCCAGAGCGCCTTCCAATTGAAATACGAGATCCGCGCTGCCCTGCCCTACAAAAACTCCACCCTGGCGGTCGGTTCGTACAACTATCACCAGGATTTCTTCGGGCGCAGCCTGAACATCACCCTGCCCGACGGCGCTCCGGCCCATACCGGCTGCGTGGCCTTTGGGCTGGAGCGCATCGCCTTCGCCTTCCTGGCCCAGCATGGGTTGGACCCGGCGAACTGGCCGGTCGCGGTGCGCACAGCGGTCTTTCCCGAATAGGCAGGCGGCGATGAGCGAACCATCCGACGCGGTCATCTATCGCCCGGCCACCGAAGCCGATTTCCCGGCTGTGGCTGCCATGTACGCCAAGCTGGACGCACTGCTGCGCCAGCACACCTACACCTTCCCGGCGGTCGAGAACGTGGGGGAACTGTGGCTGGATATGTTCCGCCGCACCCTCGGCCGCTTCAGCGTCCTGATTGTGGCCGAGTATGAAGGCGAAGTGGTCGGCTTTATCGTCGCGCGTGTCAAGCGTGTCCCGGAATACCTGGGCGGCGTGATGGTGGGTGAGCTGAAAGATATGTGGGTCGAGCACAATGTCCGCCGGCTGGGGCTGGGCGAGAAGCTGCTGCGCCAGGCGATCGAATGGTGCCGCGCCCAGAACGTCTACTCGCTCGAAGCGCAGATCCTGGTCGGCAACGAGCCGATCATCAAGCTGGTTGAGTACCTGGGAATGAAGAAGGAACTCTACCAGATGCGCTTGCAGTGGGAAGACTATAACGAAGGCTGATCCCAGGCATGCTGGAAGTAACCCGCGCTCAGCTCGAAGCTGCGCTGGGTGAGATCGGCATTACCGCGGGGAGCGGGCTGCTGGTCCATTCAGCGGTGCAGTACCTGGGCCGCCCGGTTGGTGGGCTGGGCATGTATATGGACGCGCTGCAGGCCGTCCTGGGACCGGGCGGCACGCTGGCCGCGCCGGCTTTCAACTTCGCCTTTGCCCACGGCCAGGCCTATGACCCGCTCGAAACCCCTTCGCACGACATGGGGGCTTTCTCCGAGTACGTGCGCCGCCTGCCGCAGGCGCGCCGCACCCCGCACCCGCTGCAGTCGCTGGCGGTGATCGGCCGCGACCGTGACGACCTGGCTGGGCGGGATACCCCCGGCGCGTTCGACCCCGGCTCGGCTTTTGAGCGCATGCTGGAGCTGGATTACAGCCTGCTGCTGCTGGGCGCCAACGAGAAGGCTATTTCGATGTTCCACTACTCTGAGCAGCGCGCCGGCGTGCCCTACCGCTATTGGAAGTCTTTCACCGCCCCGTATCGCACCCCGCAGGGCTGGCAGGAGCGCACCTACCGCATGTTCGTGCGCGATGAAAAGATCCAGCCGGCGCTGACCCTTGACCCGCTGCTGCCGGTGCTGCGCCGGCGCGGTCAGTGGCGCGAGGCGCAGCTCAATTACGGCCGGCTGACCGCCTGCCGCCTGGCCGATTTTGTGGCCGCGGTCGACGAACTGCTGGCGCAAGACCCCTGGTGTTTCGTCATAAAATCATGAAGACAGCCTATCCAATCATCGAAGCGCTGTGGCGCTTGCAGCGCAACCTGGTCTCCGACGAGTATGACCAGGCGCTGTACCGCCTGCGCGACGCCCTCGACGGGCGCATGGTCATCCACGAGTACCCCACCGGCGAGCCGTGCTGGACCTGGAAAGTGCCCGAAAAGTGGACCTGCGACGCCGCCTACCTGGAGACGCTCGACGGCCGGCGGGTGATCGACTTCGCCGAGCAGCCGCTGCACGTGGTTTCGTACTCGCTGCCGTTTGAAGGCGTGGTCGACCGCCAGACGCTGCTTTCTCACCTGCACGTCCACCCGCGCCTGCCCGACGCCGTACCGTTCGTGTTCAAATATTACCAGCGCGATTGGGGCCTGTGCGCCACGCGCCAACAGCGCGACGCCCTGGACCAGCCGCACTACCGGGTGGTCATCCGCACCCGCTTCGAGCCGGGCACGCTCAAGGTAGGCGAGGTGGTCATCCCGGGGCAGAGCCGGCAGAGCTTGGTGCTGGTGGCGCACCTGTGCCACCCGGCGATGGTCAACGATGACCTGAGCGGCGTGGCGGTGGGCGTCGACGTGGCCCGGGCGCTGCTGGCTGGGCCGCAGCCCTATTACACCTACCGACTGCTGATCCTGCCCGAGACGATCGGTTCGGTGGCCTACCTGAGCCACAATGAGCAGTTAATCCCGTACATGCAGGCTGGGCTGTTCCTCGAGATGCTGGGCGGCGACCAGCCGCACGCCCTGCAGGGGTCGTTCCTGCCCGGCAGCCAGGCCGATCGACTGTTTGGCGCGGCGCTGCCCACCTTCGACCCGCACAGTTGGAGCGCCCCCTACCGCCAGGTGATCAACAACGACGAGCGCCAGTTCAACGCCCCGGGCGTGCGCGTACCGATGCTTTCGATTTCGCGCGTCGAGCGGCGTGACTCGCCCACCTGGCCTTACCCCGAGTACCACTCCAGCCATGACACCCCTGCCATCGTCACCCCCGAGCGCCTGGACGCCTCTACCCGCCTGGTGTTGGGGCTGATCGACGCCTGGGAGCGCAACCAGTACGTTGTGAACCACTTCAAAGGCGAGATCTTCTGCTCCGGCTACGGCATCTGGGTCGATTACACCGTCAACCCCGAAGGCCACCGCCGCCTGTTTGAGATCATGGAGCGCATCGACGGCACGCGCCGTGTGGCAGATATCGCCGTGGAACTGGAGATCCCGTTCCAGGCCGCCTTCGAAGTGTGCGACCTGCTGGTTTCGAAGGGCCTGGCCTCCTACAGCCGGTCGCCGGTGAACACCGACCCGCACCTGGCGTGACATTCTGGATGGATTTTCAATGGATGCTTCACTAAAAACCGCGTTAAAGCAGGTGCGCTGGCGGCTGCGCCGGGCGCAGGCGGCCTGGCGCTATGGCGCAGCCGAACTGGCCCACACCCCGGCGGTGCTGGGCAACGCCATGCCCAAGTCCGGTTCGCACCTGATCAACCAGGTGGTGCAGGGGCTGACGCAGCTTGGCCCGTTCGTCAATCCCGGCTTCCCGCCGGTCAACCGCGACCAGGCCAACGCCAAGCAGGCGGATGCCGTGGTGGCGGCTAACCTGCAGCGCATGCTCCCCGGCGATATCGCCTACGGCTACGTGCAGTGCCGCCCGCCGTTTCAACCGCTGCTGACCGCCCCCGGGCGGGCGACGATCTTTGTCTACCGCGACCCACGCGATATGCTCGTCTCGCACGTGTTCTACGCCACCGAGATGCACAAGGGCCACGGCATGCATACCTACTACAGCCAGGAATTGAAGACCATGGAGGCGCGCCTGAACGCCGCCATCCGCGGTGTGGACGAGCCGGGCAGCGAGCTGTCGCCGATCCGCGCCAAATACGAAGGCTACCTGGGCTGGCGGGATGCGCCCGAGGTGCTGTGCCTGCGCTTCGAAGACCTGATCTTGGACCGCCGCGCGGCCCTCAACCGCCTGCTCGATTACCTGAATGGGCGCGGCTTCACCTCCCGCCTGCCGCGCCAGCAAGAGATCGCCATCCTGGAGCAGGCCATCGCCCCCAAGAAATCCGGCACCTTCCGCAAAGGCCAGCCCGGCAACTGGAAAGATCATTTCACCCCTGCCAACATCGCCTTCTTCAAAGAGCAGACCGGCGATCTGCTGGTGCGCATGGGGTATGAAAGCTCCATGGATTGGTAGATTGCGCGCAAACCTGAATCGTTCTCTGCACTCCCTGCGCCTGCTGCGCCGCCTGGCGCGGTGGGCGCAGCACACCCTGCTGCACGGGTCGCTGCGTGGCGCGCCGGTGTTCTTCGCCAACTCGTTCCCCAAGAGCGGCACCCACCTGCTGACCCAGGTGATGAGCGGTTTCACCCGCCTCGGCCCGGCGGTGGACAGCGGCCTCCCCGCCGTGGTCACCTTCGACGGCTTCACCGGTCGCAAACGCGCCCTGAGTGAGATCCTGGTCGACCTGGACCGCTTCCAGCCGGGCGATATCGGCTACGGTCACCTGCACGACTTCCCGGAGGTGATGCAGCGCCTGTCCAGTGATGGCTGGTGCGCCTATTTCATCTTGCGCGACCCGCGCGACGTGGTCGTTTCGCACGTGCACTATGTGGCCGAGATGGCCCCCAACCACATCCACCACCGCTATTACCACGAACAGCTCGCCACCTTTGATGAGCGGCTGACCGCCAGCATCCAGGGAGTGCCGGCCGAAGCGCTTTCACGCGCCGCGGGGGTCAGCGTGCCCGAGCCGCTGCCCGATATCAACGCCCGTTTTGCCCCGTTCACCGGCTGGCTGGACTGCCCGCAGGTGCTGGCGCTGCGCTACGAGGACCTGGTCCGGGACCGCCGGGCGGCGCTGGAGCGTGTGCTCGACCACGCCGTGCAGCGCGGCTTCCCGCTGCGCCTGGATCGCCCGGCCGCGCGGCAGATCCTGGAAGACAGTATCGACCCGCAGCGCTCGCCCACCTTCCGCAGCGGCAAGACCGGCGGCTGGAAAGCTGCCTTCACTCCCCAGCACACCGCCCTGTTCAACCGGCTGGCGGGCGACCTGCTGGCCCGCCTGGGCTACCCCAGCGATACGCAGGAGTAGGCTGCCGTGCGCTGTTCGGTGGTTATTCGCGCGTATAACGAAGCCCGCCACATCGGGCGTCTGCTGGATGGCATCTTGCAGCAGACCCATCGCGACACCGAGATCATCCTGGTCGATTCCGGCTCCACCGACGGTACGTTGGAGATCGCCGGTCGCTACCCGGTGACGATCGCCTCGATCGCCCCGCAAGAATTCACCTTCGGCCGCTCGCTGAACCGCGGCCTAGCTGCCGCAAGCGGCGAAATCGCCGTCATCGCCAGCGCTCACGTCTACCCGGTCTACCCGGATTGGCTGGAGCGCCTGCTGGCGGCTTTCGCCGACCCGCAGGTGGGGCTGGCCTATGGCAGGCAGCGCGGGGCCGAGCAGACCCACTTTTCCGAGCGCCAGGTCTTCGCCCGCTGGTTCCCGGCGCAGTCCACCCCGCGCCAGGCGCACCCCTTTTGCAATAACGCCAACGCCGCCATCCGCCGCCAACTGTGGCTGGCCCCGCCGTACGACGAAACCCTCACCGACCTGGAAGA
>JBJSYW010000041.1:0-6140 GCA_046089985.1 Chloroflexota bacterium | reverse complement strand
TAGCTGAACTCGGTGAACGAGATGCCATCCTCGCGCTCCAAGCGGTTCTTGACCGAATCTTTGGCGACCATGTAGTTGACCGTGAAGTGCTTGCCTACATCGCGCAGGAACTCGACCAGGTTCAACGACAGCAGCCAGTCGGCGTTGTTCAGCAGGCGGGCCGGGTTGCTCTTAACTTCGAAATCCAGGAAGTGCGCCAGCTGCACCTTGATCGCATCGACGTTGGCGCGCACCTGCTCGGTGGTGAGCAGCAGGCGCTCGGTGGCCTTGCCCGACGGGTCGCCGATCATGCTGGTGCCGCCGCCGGCCAGCGGGATGACGTGGTGGCCGAAGCGCTGCAGGCGCGCCAGCGCAATCAACGGGACCAGGTGGCCCACATGCAGGCTGTCGGCGGTGGCGTCAAAGCCATTGTAGACCGTCACCGGCTGGCGCAGCAGGTCTTCTACGCCCTCCATGTGGTCGTACACCAGGCCGCGCCATTTCAATTCATCAAATGCATTGCTTAACATTGTCTTACTCCTGAAGCTCAATAAATATCAACGAATTTCGATCGTTCTCCCGGTACGCAGCGCTTCGACGGCCGCGATGGCCGCGCGTGAAACGCCAAACAGCTGATCGTACGGGATCGGCGGGCGCCCGGCGGACTGGATCGCCGCCGCCAGCGCCTGCCATTCAGCCTGGTGGCCCTTATCCTGGCGCAGATACGCGCGCCGGCTGGTGCGGCGGCCGTTGGCGATCAGCTCCAGCGAGCGGTAATCGTCCAGCACGCCGACCCTGCCGGCGCAGAACACCTCGACGCGCTCCTTCGGGAAGGCTTTGTCGCCGTTGGCCAGGTAGCTGACCGTGCCGAGCGAGCCGTCTGAGAAGCGGAATGTCATCACCACGTTGTCTTCACGGTAGCGCCCGGCGTCCGGCAGGCCCAGCGCCTGCACGGAAACGGGCGCTGCGCCCACCAAAAAGCTGAGCAGGTCGATAAAGTGGCAGCCTTCACCGATGATGCGCCCGCCGCCCTGGGCCAGGTCGTGGGTCCAGTGGCTGAGCGGGATGTAACCTGCGTTGATTCGGTAGTGCATCGCCAGCGGCTCGGAACGCCCGGCGAGGAACGCCTGCAGGGCTGCCGCCAGCGGGGCAAAGCGCCGGTTGAAGCCGGCCATCAGCAGCGGCGCACCCGGCCGGCGGGCGGCGGCTTCGATTTCATCCAGCTCATCCAGCGTCAGCGCCAGCGGCTTCTCACAGAAGACGTGCTTGCCGTGGCGCAGCCCGGCCAACACCTGGGCGGCATGCAGGTTGTGGCGGGTGAGCACCGCCAGCGCTTCCACCTGCGGGTCTTCGATGATCTTCTCGGCCTGGCTCTCGGCAGATTGAAAACCGAACTTCTCGGCCGCGTGGCGCGCGCTCATCCCCGAGGCAGAGGCGATGCTCACCAGGGCCACCTGTGGGTTGGCCTTCAACGCCGGCAGCATCACCGCGCCGGCGAAGTTGCCCGCCCCCAGCACACCCACTCGCACCGGCCCAGCCGGGCGTGGGGCTTTGGGCGCAGCCGGCGCCTGGGCTGCGCCCGGAGCAGCCGCGGCAGAGCGACCGGCCGCGTTGCGCTCGGCAGCCGCCGCCAGTTGTTCGGCAGCCAAAACGTCGTCCTGCGCATAAGTCAGCAGCACCCCCAGGAACGCTTCGCCGGTCTTGCCGGTGATCAGCTCGTAGGCTTCGGGGGCACGCTCGATCTGGAAGCGGTGGCTGATCAGCGGGTGGACGTCCATGCGCCCGGCCGCCGCCAGGTCGACGATGGCCTGCAGGTTGCGGCCCTCGGTCCAGCGCACGTAACCGATCGGGTAATCCTGCCCGCCCTCCTCGTAGGCAGGGTCATAGCGCCCCGGGCCGTACGAACGCGAGTTCAGGAAGGTCAGCTCTTTTTCATAGTAGATTTTGCGCGGGATCTGCAGCCCCACTGCGCCCACCGCCACCACGCGCGCCCGGTCGCGGGCGATCGCGCCAGCCAGTTCGACCGGGTCGGCGGAGGGGGTATCGGCGCAGATCAGCACCGCGTCACAGCCGCGGCCGTGCGAGAAGGCCAGCGCCGCCTCCACCGCCGCCTCGCGCCCCACAGCCTGGGCGCCCAGCTGCCGCGCCAGCGCCACGCGCTCGGGCGCCAGGTCGACGCCGAAGACGAAGCAGCCGGCGGCGCGGGCGATCTCCACCACCAGCAGACCCAGCAGACCCAAGCCGATCACCGCCACCCGTTCGCCCAGCTGGGTGTGCGCCAGCCGGAAGCCGTGCAAGGCGATGGCGCCCAGCGTAGCAAAGGCCGCGCTGTCGAAATCCAGTTCATCAGGCAGCGCCGCCAGCAGGTTGACCGGCACACAGACGTACTCGGCATGCACCGCAAAGCCGCCCCCGGCGCAGGCCACGCGCTGCCCCACCCGGAAGCCCTGCACGCCTTCCCCCAACGCCACAATCGTGCCCGCCGACGAGTAGCCGAGCGGCATGGGCTGGTCCAGGCGGTTGAAGGTGGCCTCCAGCGTGGTCAGCAGACCCTCGCGGCGGGTTTTGTCGAGCACCTGCCGGACGAGGTCAGGGCGCGAGCGCGCCTTGCCCACCAGTGATTTTTCGGCGAACTCGACCAGCATGCGCTCGGTGCCCGCCGATACCAGCGACGCTGCGCTGCGCACCAGCACCTCCCCGGCTTGCGGCGTGGGGAGCGGGACATCGGCGACGGTGGTCGCGCCGGTTTTAAGATTTTGTAAGAGTTGTTTCATAAGCCCGGATGATTATAGCTCAGATTTTGCCCGCATGTTATAATGTTTGTCCTTAACATTTCTTGCACCATCATCCTGTCCTGGAGGCACGGACATTGAGCGACCCTCGCGTGCGCAAGTTCGCACAAATCCTTGTTGAATACTCTACCAACGTCCGCCCGGGCGATCGCGTGGCGGTAACCGGAACCACCGCAGCGATCCCGGCAATGCGCGAGATCTATGCGCTGACCCTGCAGCGCGGCGGATACCCCCACATGCTGATCGACCTGCCCGAGCAGGATGAGCTGCTGATGGCTAACGCCAGTGACGAACAGCTGGACTACCAGTACACCTTCCATAAGCAGGCTTTTGAAGACTTTGACGTGCTGATCAAGCTGCGCAGCGAGACCAACACGCGCGCCATGACCAACGTTCCGGTCGAGCGGATGGCGCGGCGCGGGAAGACGCTCTCGCAGTTGATCGCCGCGCAGATGCGCCGCGGCGCCACCGGCGAGCTGCGCTGGATGAGCACGCTGTTCCCCACCCACGCCTACGCCATGGAAGCCGATATGGGCTTCGAGCAGTACCAGGATTTCTTCTTCTCGGCCTGCTACGCCAACGACCCCGACCCGGTGTCGAAATGGCTGGCGGTGCGCGCCGAACAAGAGCGCCTGATCCAGCGCATCGAAGGCCATGACCGGGTGGAGCTGCGCGGGCCGAACGTTGAGCTGTCGCTGTCGATCCGCGGGCGCACGTTCAAGAACGCCTGCGGCGAGAACAACCTGCCCGACGGCGAGATCTACACCGGGCCGGTGGAAGACTCGCTCAACGGCTGGGTGCGCTACACCTACCCGGCGATGTACCAGGGCACGATTGTTTCGGGCGTGGAACTGAAGTTCGAGAACGGGCGCCTGGTGCAGGCCACCGCCCAGGAGAACCAGGCCACCCTGCTGCGCGCCATCGAGGCCGACCCCGGGGCGCGCTACGTGGGCGAGTTCGCCATCGGCACCAATTACAACATCAACCGCTTCACCAAGAGCATCTTGCTGGATGAAAAGATCGGCGGCAGCTTCCACATGGCGCTGGGCGCCGGCTACCCCGAGACCGGCTCGAAAAACCGCAGCGCAATCCATTGGGATATGATCTGCGACATGCGCGGCGACTCGGAGATCCGCCTGGACGGCGAGTTGATCTACCGCGACGGGAAATTCACCATCTAATGCCCCGCCGGGTGCTCGCCATGGCCCACCGCGGCGGTGAGGGGCTGTGGCCGTCGAACACGCTGTATGCCTTTCGCCAGGCAGCTGCCCTGGGCGTGAACGCGCTGGAGCTGGACATCCACCTGAGCGCCGATGGTGCGCTGATCGTGCGCCACGACCCGGTGGTCGAGACCACTTGCAATGGGCAGGGGGCCATCCGAGACCTGCGCCTGGCGCAGATCCAGGCCCTGGACGCCGGCTGGGCCTGGCCCTACGACGCGCCCCCGCAGGCGGATACGCCGCGCCCGTTTCGCGGCCTGGGCATCCGCGTGCCCACCCTGGACGAGGTCTTCGCCGAGTTCCCGCTCGCCATCGCAGTCAATATCGACATCAAATCCCAGGAGCCGCAGGCGGTGGACGCGCTGGCGGCGTGTATCCGCCGCTTTGGGCGGCAGGCCGCAGTACGGGTGGGTTCATTCCACAACCTGCAGCTGCAGCGCTTCCGCAGCCTGCTGCCAGAAGCCCCGACTGCAGCCGGGGTCAGTGAAACGCGCCTGTTTTACCTGCTCAGCCGCCTGGGGCTGGGCGGGCTGTACCGGCCGAAATTCCAGGCCTTCCAGGTGCCGGAATGGTCAGGCCGCCTGCACCTGGTCACGCCCGGGTTTATCCGCCAGGCGCACCGCTGTGGGGTTGAGGTGCACATCTGGACGGTGAACGAAACCGCCGATATGCGCCGCCTGCTCGGCTGGGGCGTAGACGGGCTGATCAGCGATTACCCCGACCGGTTGATGGCGGTGCTAAAAGAAACCGACGGCGCCTGAGCCGCCGCTTGTGCCGGCGGGATCTGAACCGGCCCGGCGGCGCAGCTCAGCCGCCGGCGACCACCCGCCGCACGAATGCCCCTTTGCTTTCCGAGTAGGCCGCCCGGTCGTTCGGATAGCGGGCCGCCAGGCTCTCCTTCAGCGCCTGGTATTCCTGCCGCAGCTGCGGGTCGCGGCGCAGCGCATCGCGGAAGGCCAGGTGTTCGCGACAGCTCGCCCCGTCCAGCGCCACCAGGTGCAGGTGGTGCGTGCGCGGCGAGCCTTTGCGAAAGAAGCGCCGGTCGAGGTTCTGCGGGTAATCGATGAAAGTGTAGCCCAGTTCCGCCAGCGGGGCGATGCACTGCCCGGCCTGCTCCAGCGATGCCAACGCCACCAAGATATCGATCACCGGCTTAGCTGCCAGCCCGGGGACCGCGGTGCTGCCGATGTGCTGGATATCCTGCGCTAACGGGCCGAGCGCAGCCGCAATATGGGCGCGCTCGGCGGCATACAGTTCAACCCAGCGCGGGTCATACGGCGCCAGGGCAACCGCCTCGTGCAGGTTGTCCCAGATCGCCTGGGCCGCCTGCGCCGCGCTGCGCCCTGCGGTGTCGATGACAAACCCCAGGTCGCCGCGCAGGGCGGCCGCGTCCTGGATGGCCGCCAGCCGGCGGAAGCGCTGCAGTTCCCACGCCAGGTGAGCCTCGCCGGGCTGCGCAGCGGCCCGGCCGCGGATGCGCCGTTCCATCTCGGCTTCGTCGCGGCACACCAGGCGGAAGGCATAGGTCACATCATCGATAGCGTTCAAGCGGGCGCGCAGGCCGGCCAGCGACTCCGGCTGCTCGAACACGTAGTTGATGATCACCACCGGGTAGCCGTTGGCCTTGTGGAAAGCGACCAGGTGCGCCAGCGTGCGGTACAGGTAATCGACCCGGGCCGGGTCGTGCAGATCGAAAGGCGTCACCGCCCCCAGGTAATCGCCGTCTAGCATCACGGCATGTGGGAAGCGCTCCAGCAGTTCCCAAGAGACTGTCGTTTTGCCGACGCCCAGCGGGCCGTTAATCAGGATAATCATCTGCAAAGCCTTATCCGCAGAGCGCCGCGGCCGGGGCAGCCTGGCGCTACCCCAACAATGACCGCACCAACCCCATCAGGTCTTTCAGATCGATCGGCTTGGTCAGGTAATGGTCGGCGCCGGCTGTCAGGCAGCGCTCGCGGTCGCCGGGCATCGCCAGGGCGGTGATCACGATAATTGGCAGGCCGGCCAGCTGCGGATCGAGCAGGCTGCGGATGCGCCGGGTGGCCTCCAGCCCGTCCATATCCGGCATCTGAATGTCCATCAAGATCAGCTGCGGGCGGGCCGCATCCACGAGGCGCAGCGCATCGGCCCCGCTGCCGGCGGTCAGCAT
>JBJSYW010000040.1:0-3021 GCA_046089985.1 Chloroflexota bacterium | reverse complement strand
TGGGGCGACTGGTAACGGGGTCAACCGTTGGCCTTACTGGGCCTGGGCCGCCGGCCCGAGGCTGTTCTGGGTCTCGCTCGCGGGGGGTTTTGGCTGGCTGTGCTCCTGAGGCCGCTCTCAATCTCCGGCGGCTTCTCCCTGTTGGAGCCGGGGCCAGTTACTCGTCCCGGTCATCGCGTTTAACTTATAAAGATGTGTGGGTGGAATAGGGCTCGAACCTACGACCTCTGCGATGTCAACGCAGTGCTCTAACCAACTGAGCTATCCACCCGAACGGTTGAAGATTATATCACACACCCTAAAATCGACAAGGGAAAACGGGGGCGAGTATCAAAACTCGTCCCACGGCTCAATAGGGGATATCCATCAGAAATTCGCTCAGCGCGCCGGCCACCGCCCGAGGCTGCTCCAGCTGGGCCATGTGCCCGGCGCTGTCGATCACCTTGAGCTGTGCGCCGGGGATGTGATTGGCCAGGTACTGCGAGTGGCGCAGCGGAGTCATGCGGTCTTCCACCCCGCACATCACCAGCGTGGGGCAGCCGATGCCGTCAATGCGGGCGCTCTCGTCATAAGCGCTGCAGGCCAGGAAGTCGCTGTACAGCACGCTGGAGCGGGTCTCGGCCATGCGCTTGCTGACCAGTTGGGGGAGCAGCGCCGGAGCGCCCGAGCCAAACGACCATTCGACCACCGTGTCGATGGCATTCTGGTAGGTGGTGGGGCTGGAGGCGTGGTCCAGCAGGGCCGGGTTGACCGCCAGGCGCGGGCCGGAGCCGATCAGCGCCAGCGCCAGCACGTGCTCAGAATAATCCAGCGCCAGCGTGGCAGCGATGGCGCTGCCCATCGAGTGGCCAATGAACACCGCCCGGTGCAGCCCCACCGCCGGCAGCCAGGCAGCCACCGCCTCCGCAAAGGCAGCGATGCTCTGCATGCCGCGGCCGCCCGACTTCCCGTGCCCGGGCAGGTCCAGCGCATAGGTGCGGTAGCCGGGCAGACGGCGCACTTCCGGCGGCCACGACAGGTGGCTGCCGGCTGCGCCGTGCAGCATCACCAGCGGCGGGCGCTGCCCTTCCGCGCTGCCGGCGAAGGCATGATAGTAGATGTCGTTGGCAAATGGCATAAGCAAGGATCTGCGGCGCTCAGGCGGAGCGATGAATGCGGTCGGCGGCTTCTTCGGTCAGCGGGATCACCACCTGCACGCGGGTGCCCTTGCCCTTAGCCGAGTCGATGCGCAGCACGCCGCTCACCAGCGTGGTGCGCTCGCGCAGGTTGACCATCCCCAGGCTGCCGCGGTTCTCGTACGACGCGCCGACCGCGTTGACGTCGAAGCCCTGCCCATCGTCTTCCACTTCCAGCAGGCAGTAGTTGTCGCGCAGCAGCTTCAGCCGCACCCAGATGTGCCCGGCCTGGGCATGCTTGCGGGCGTTGTTGACCGCTTCCTCGGCGATGTAGAACACCACCGCCTGCTTGCTGGACTCGATCGCCTCCACCGCCCGTGGGTCGGCCTGGATGATCACGTTCTGCTCGAAGGTCTCTTTCATCTTCGCCGCCATCGACTCCCAGGCCGCCACCAGGCCCTGCGATTCGAGCACCAGCGGGCGCAGCGTGAACAGCATGTGGCGGATTTCCTTGGTCGTGCGGCGCGCCAGGTCTTCGATCTTGAACAGCTCGTCCGAGGCGGCCTTAATATCCCGCTCCATCAGCCGGCGGGCAAAGTTGACCCGCATAGCGATGGCCGAGACCGACTGCGTGGGGCCGTCGTGCAGGTCGCGCGCCAGCTTCTTGCGCGATTCTTCCTGCACCTGCATCAGGCGGTTCTTTTCCTGCTCCAGGTCCTGGTACAGGCGGGCGTTCTGGATGGCGACCACCGACTGCTTGCCGACGATATCAAGCACTTCACGGCGCTCGGGGGTGAAAAAGTCCGGGTTGGGGTGGGCGAAGAGCAGCAGGCCGTAGGCGTCCAACCCGGTGCGCAGCGGGATGCCGTAGGCGGCTTTCGACTCGCGGAACGACGACAGGCTGCTCAACTCGGGGTCGCTGCCGGCGGCGCGGGTCAGCTCGCTGGCGCCTTCGTCGATCGCCTTTGCCAGCAGCCCGCTGGCGCCCGGCAGGGCCGCGTCGCGCTCGGGAAACTCCATGTTGCGCGAGGTGGCCACGCGCAATTCGGGGGTGGCCTTGTCGCTTTCGCTGAACAGCAAAACCGCGCTGACCAGGCGCTCCACCTCGGGCACATTTTGCTCTTTCAGCGCTTTGGCGCTCAGGTCGAGCGAGTTCTCCAGCACCTGCTGGTAATTCAGCGAGGCGTTCAGGGCCGAGATCATCTCGAAGATCGAGCTGCGCCGCTCGCGCTCCTTCTGGTCCAGCTCGGCTGTCTTGCGGTTGTCCTTGCGGCCCAGGCGGACGCTCGGCGTCCCGCCGGCCTGGCGCAGCCCCACGGCGATCCCCACCCCCACCACCAGGCTGATTCCAGCCATCACCAGCGGCGTCAACGGCAGCCGGCCCGGCTCGAACAGGTATTCAACCCCGGCGCCCAGCAGACCGCCCAGCAGCGAAAGGGCCAGCGCCCCTGCCCAACCGAAGTACAGCGCCGCGCTGATCACCGGCAGCAGCGCCGCCCAGCCCAGGCTCAAGCCGTTGCCGGCGATCGCCAGCGCCAGGTTGACGATGATGAAATCCAACGCCACGCTGCCCAGGCGAAAGAACGGCAGGCTGCTGTTGAACAGCACCACCGCGGTAGCCGACAGGTTCAGCAGTACCGCCACAATGACCAACACCAGCACGGCGATCGCCATGTCGTTCGACATGTGATACGCCAACCAGACGCTCATGCCGAAAATGAACAGCCAGCGGCTGGTGAGCACCGACCAGTCGACGAGCATTGAGTTGGCCACGGATTGCTGCATACCTGGAATCATAACCGAATTCATACTTTTTGCAAGCAGGAAGTCTCAAATTTTCGGCCGGTTAATTGCCGGCCCCGTGCGCCAACTGGGCGGTGATCAGCGGGCGCGCGCCCAGTACGGC
>JBJSYW010000039.1:0-6257 GCA_046089985.1 Chloroflexota bacterium | reverse complement strand
TGCCTCAGGCAGCGCGTTGACCAGCTCTTCGTGCATGCTCACAGCGCCTTCCACGCCCCACACACCGCGCACCTCCAGCCCGCTGGACCAGAACGGCGCTTCTACCTCGTCCGGGTGGGCCATGTAGGCGGCCCAGGCCGGTCCGTCCGGGCGGCTGGGCGGCCATTGGCCGGTCTGCAGCAGCCCCAGCGCCAGTTCGGGCTGCTCCACCGGCCAGCGCACACTGCGGCTGGCTGCGTAGCGCAGCTCGGCGAAGCGGCAGATGAAGGCCGCTGCCAGCATCCCGCCCGGGCGCAGCACCCGCCGGGCTTCACGCACCGCCTGCAGCCGTTCGGCTGCGTCCATCAGGTGATACAGCGGCCCCATCAGCAGCACGCTGTCGAACGCGCCGTCTGCAAAGCGCTGCAGGTCGCGCGCATCGCCCAGCTCATACCCGGCCAGCTGCACCCCGGCTTCATCCGCCTTCTGCCGCGCCAGGTCCAGGTTGCCGGGGGAGAGGTCAAACAGCCTCACGCGGTAGCCGCGCCTGGCCAGCTCGATCGCGTAGCGCCCCGGCCCGCCGCCTACATCCAGGATGCACGCCGGCGGAGCGGGCAGCCGCTCGGCCAGCACCCGCAGCGTCACGGCGAACTCGGTTTTGTGGCGCTCCATGCGCTCCCATTCGTGCTGCGCGTTCTCGCTGTAGAACTGCTCGATCTGCCGGGTATATTCGGTCATGTTGTACGCTCGCTTTCTGGGATCTGGCCGCAGGGTTGTGCCTGAGTCTACCACGGCGCGCCGCCGTCCGGGCGAATTCCCGGCGCGCGGCGCTGAAGCGCCCGTCCTGCTTGACGAATGCCCGCTGTGCGAGTATATTCGAAACACCACTAGCTCGGATCACCACTACCATGGAGGGAAGCCCTATGTCGCAATCTTACCTGCACAGCATGCTCGGCGAACGCGAGCGGGTGGTCTTTATCGCCCGCCAGCACTGGCTGATCCTGGCCCGCAACATCGCTATGGAAATCTTCTTCATCGCGCTGATCCTGTTCGGGGTCGTCTTCACCGCCATCACCTACGCCGATTGGGGATGGATCGCGGCCGGCGTCGGCTTCCTGATCCTACTGCTGCCGCTGGGCTCGATGGCGCGAGATATCCTGAACTGGACCAACAAGCAGTTCGTCATCACCAACCGCCGGGTGATTAAAATCTGGGGCATCTTCAACAAAGTGGTGGCTGACTCGTCGCTGGAAAAGGTCAATGATATCAAAATGGTACAGTCCGCCATCGGACGCATCATGGACTATGGCGATATCGAGATCCTGACCGCCAGCGAGATGGGCACCAACCTGTTCAAGCAGATCGAGCGCCCGGTCAGCTTCAAGACCGCCCTGCTGAACGCCAAGGAAGCGGTCGACAGCCGCGAAGACCTGCACTACGCTGCCCCGCAGGAGAACATCCCCGCCCTGATCGCCCAGCTGGACACGCTGCGCCAGCAGGGCGTGTTGAGCGAGGCCGAGTTCCAGGCCAAGAAGACCCAGCTGCTCTCCAAGCTATGACACGCTTCTTCGACTACGCCGACCTGACCTTCCCTGAGATCGAGGCCCTGCCGCGCGACTGCCCGATCATGCTGCCGCTGGGCAGCGGGTACGACCTGGACCGTCTGGCCTCGGCCCTGGGACGCCCCGAACAGGCTGCCCTGCTGCCGCCCATCCCCTACGGCTGGTCCGGCAGCGGCCTGGACGTGCCGCAAGCGCTGCTTGGGGCGCTGGTCGCCAACCTGCTCGACAGCCTGCGCGAGGACGGCTTCTCGCGCCTGTATGCCCTGACCCCGCAGGATGTCGACCTGGGCCTCGGCCCGCAGCGCATTGCCCTGTTCCACCCCTCCCAGCAGGCCGCGGCGCGCTTCCTGCCCGGCGACGAGCAGCGCGGCCGGGTGATCATCCTGCCGGTCGGGCACATCGAGCAGCACGCCTTTCACCTGCCGGTCAGCACCGACACGCTGATCATCGAGGCCGTCGGGCAGGGGGCCGGGACAGCCGCCCCAGAGCAGGCCTGGTCGCTGCCGGTCTTCCCCTACGGCGTCAGCACCCACCGGCGCGCCTTTGCCGGTACGCTGAACTGCGGCGGGCGCGCCTTCGAGGACTTCTTCCTGGGTGTGACCGCCGTGCTGGCAGGGCGTAGCTTTGACCGGATGTTCTTCGTCAACGGGCACGGCGGCAACCATTCGTTCCTGGTCAACGTCGTCAAATACGCCGGCGAACGCCACCGCCGGGCCTTTATCGCCACTACCTGGCTGTACCTGACCAGCGCCGAGGGCGTGCGCTGCCTGGAACAGCACCGCCAGTCAGGCATCGGCGGGATGGGCCATGCCTGCGAGCTGGAGACCGCCCTGGTGCTGCACCTGCGCCCCGAGCTGGTTCACATGGAGCGCGCCGTCGACGAGGTCGATTTCATCGCCACCCCCGAGTATTATATGGACTGGGTTGAAGGCGGCTCATTGATCGCCAACCCGCCCTGGGATGACGACAGCCGCACCGGCGCATACGGGGCGGGCACGCTCGGCACGCCCGAGAAGGGCCGCATCTGGCTGCAGGCTGCGATTGAAGAGAAGGTCCGCCAGGTGAACGAGATCCACGAGCAGCACACCCGCCGCGAAGCCCGCCGCGCGGCCGGCTTCGGGCTGTGGGGCCGGCGCTGACCGGGCAGGCAGCCGCCGTCCGTCTGGCCCAACCGGGATGAACGCAGGCGGGGCCGGTTCAAGCCGAGCCGGCCCCGCCTGCGTTTCGCCAGCCGGGCGGCTAGCAGTCCAGGTAATAGGTATGGTACTGGTTGGCGCACGGGTTGCCCCACGCCATGTGCATCGCCCGCGCGGTCAGGTCCATGATCAGCGCGCAGACCGTCTTCTCCCGGTCCAGCGGCTCGATGTCGTCGCCGCAGTGGTTGCAGATCGCGTTGGGGTAATTCAAGTGGTCGCGCTGGATCGCCTGCAGCGATTTGAGCGTGTGCAGCTCGGTGCGCCGCAGCAGGCGCATCACTCGGAAGTAGCGCAGGCGCGTCCCGATCAGTTCGTCCGGCTCGTCTTCGATCGCCTGCATCTTCTCGTCCAGGAAGTGGTTGGTGTGCACCAGCAGCCCGTCCTCGCCGTACAGGATGCCGAACTTGCGCGCCGACACTTCTAGCGAGTACATCTCGCCGCTGTCGTGCACCAGCAGGTGGTTATAACCCGCCGCCCGCCGCGGCACCAGCGCCGAGCGTAATGCGTCCTCCAGGTTCGTAGCCCCTAACAACGCCCGACTGACCACCACGCGTGGGATGCCGATGCGGCTGTCGTTCGGGTAGACCGAGTCGCAGCACTGGGCGATGCCGTAGGCGTTAAAGCCGATGTTGGGCAGCAGCCCGCCGTAGGTCATCGCTAGCCAGGGCGGCTCGTCGTCGGGCGAGGCGTGCACGACGTACACGTCCTGCTCGTCCTCCGGCAGCCAGTCTTCGTTGTGCGCCACCAGCACGTGCCCGTCGGCGGTGCGGTCGCCGCTGACCGCCATGCTGGTGCACTTGGTCAGGTGCAGGGCGTCCATCGTCACCGCTTCCATGGCGGTCACCACCGATAGATCGTCAAAATGCACCCCTGCCCCTTCCGCCATGCCCGCCATCTCTTCCACGTACTGCGGATAGCGCTCCTGCGCAAACGGGTTGTACTTGCTGGCCTGGATCACCGCCCCATCCCAGGTCAGGTTCAGCGAGTCGTAGGTCTGCTCCAGCAAGTTGCGGGCGTTTTCGATGCTGTGACGGATCTGCCCGGCCATCGCCTCGCCGATCTGCCGCCCAATCTGGCGGTGCGTGCCGCGCACCTTGATCAGCGGGGCGGGAGCGGCATGGCGCTCGGTCTGGGCCTGGATTTTGTCCTCGTTGAGTGGGATATAGCCTGTCATCGGTTCACCTGTAAACGGTCGCGCCGGGCCGCCGGCGCTGTTCTAACCGCTTACTTGATTATACCGCCGCGCCTCAGCGCCTGACCAGCGGGAAATACTGGCGCGCGTATGGGTTAACCACCAGCGGCAGGTAGTAGGACAGCACCGGCAGGCGGAGCTGCACCGGGATATCCCAGGCCGGCTGGCGCGCCGGATCGCTGCTGGCGATGCGCACGCGGGCGCGCCCCAGCCCGCCCGGCAGCGCCCGGCTGTCCAGTGTAACGGTCAGCGGGGCGCCGGCCCCGGGCGCCAGCACACCCGAGGCGCTCGCCAGCTTGAGCCAGCCCAGGTCCAGCGGGTCGCAGGGCGGAGCGCCGGCGGCCTGGAAGCACAACGCCAGGCCGTCTTGCAGCGCGGCCTGCTGGTAGCTGAAGGCGTCAAGATAGCCGTTGTACCCGCGCAGCCCCACCGTGGCGCTGGCCCCAGCGTCCCACAGGGCGCTGCCAAAGTCCACATCCTTATACTGGAACTTAATGTTGTTGGTGCCTTCGTACAGGATCGCCTGGAAGGTAACCGCCCCGATCGCCGAGTAGTGCGGTCGCCCGCTCCACTGCACCACCAGCCGGCGCTGCGGGGCCTGCCCCAGCACGCGGTAGGCCACCCACCCTGCGCTGGCGTCCAGGTCATCCCACAGCGGCGCGACCAGGTATTCGAGGGCCGTGCTGCCCAGGCTGAGGTTGTTATAAGACACGTCGCCGCTCTCCACCCCCAGCAGCAGAGCGCCGTTGTTGCTCACCCGGACCACCTGGGCGGTCTTGCCATACAGCGTAAACGGGAACGGCAGCTCAAGGTTGGCCTCGCCGTCATCGCTCAGCGCCAGCAGCGTCTCGGTCAATGCATCGGTCCACTGGAACGACACGCCCGGGTCCACCCGGCTGTCCAGCACCTGGTAGGCATACCCGCCCGGGTCCGCGGCTGCCCCGCCGGCCGGCGCTTCATAGGCCCAATACGCCAGCGGCGCGCTGCCGGTGTTCTCCAGCCATACCACCGTGCTGTATACCTGCCCCGCCTGCAGCGTACGGCTGATCGCCTGCGCCGGGGAGAGCGCCAGGCGCGCCGCTGCCAGCGTAAAATCGCTGTGCGCCAGCCGGCTCTGTGGCACAGCCAGGTCGCGCTGGGTCTGCGGCTGGTGCAGCGGATAATCAGCGGTGACGGTGTACACCCCGGGCGGCAGCTGCAGCCGGTACTGGCCCTGCTCGCCGGCGTATGCCGTGCTGTCTGGCGGCAGGCTCAGCCGCGCGCCGGGCAGCCCCGCTCCGCTCAGGCCGGCGCTCACCTGGCCCACCAGCATCCCATCGGTGGTGGTGGCCGATAGAGCGAAGTCCTGCACCAGGTCGCCGGTCAGCGCCACCTGAGCCTCGCCGGGGTTGTGCAGCAGGCTCTCCACCTGCAGGCGGTATCCGCCGGCAGCCAGCCGCAGCATATAGCAAGGGCTGTCCTGGGTCACCTGGGTGGAGCTGATCACACCGCCCAGCGGGCCATACACGGTCAGGTCCGCCGCCAGCCCTTCCCCGCCGGCCTGGTCGCGGATGCAGCCAGACAGGTTGTGCTCCGCCGCCCGCTGCAAGCTGAAATCGTGCAGCGTGTCCTGATCGGCAGCGATCTCCAGGTCCGGTGCGACCGCCAGGCTGTAGCCGTACTTCCAGGCCGAGACGGTGTATACCCCGGTTGGCAGCGGCAGGGTATAGACCCCGCCAGCGTCGACTACGCTTTGGAAGCTGCGCCCCGATCCCTGCGCGGCCAGCAGCGCGCCGGGCAGCCCCAGCCCGCCGGCCTGGTCAACCACCCGGCCGCGCAGCCGCCCGCTCTGCTCGGCCAGGTTGTAGCCCACCAGCGCGAAGTCCTGGTCGGTGGGGTCGGGACTGCCCGGCGCGCCGTCGCCGGCCAGGTTGGCAGCGCGGATGCGGATCACCACCTGGCCCTGCTGCCCGGCAGGCAGGAAGACCTGCTCCAGGTTGTTGCGCGGGTCGGCCATCCCACCGCTGACCGACACCGCCCCGGCGAAAACGTTGCCCAGGTACAGCTGCCCGCCCACTTCCACTTCCAGGTCCAGGTTGTTGACGTAGGAGTCCGCCACGGTCGCACCGGGGGCGTCGCTCCATGCCAGGCTGATGCGCAGCGGCTGCCCGGGGTTGATCACCTGCCCGCGCAGCGTGATCACCTCGCCGGTGGACTGCAGCACGTGGTCCTGGTCCACCAGCAGCCGCGAAACCCCATCAAAAGCGCGCCCCAGGTCGAGCATCCCGGCGCCCTGCAGCGGCGATGGCAGGTTCTCACCCCCGCCGCCGCTCAGGTAGCGGGCGGCGT
>JBJSYW010000038.1:0-6968 GCA_046089985.1 Chloroflexota bacterium | reverse complement strand
GGTTGTAGAGCGTGCCGGCCAGGTTGTCCTGGCGCAGCTGGAGCACCGCGTATGGCCGCCGCCCGCTGCGCGGGTCCACCAGGCCCACCGGGCGCATCGGGCCATAGGCCAGCGCGTCCCGGCCGCGGCGAGCCAGCACTTCCACCGGCAGGCAGCCCTCGAAGAAATGGCCCGCCCCGGCGCGCACGCCGCCCTCCAGCTCCTGTTCAAAGGCCTGCAGTTGAATGCGCTCGGCGCATACCAGCGCGTCGATGAAGGCATAGTATTCGGCTTCGTCCAACGGGCAATTGATGTAATCGCCCTCTTCCTGCTCGCCGCGCTCGTAGCGCGAGGCCCGGAAGGCGACCGCCAGGTTAACCGACTCGACCTGCACCACCGGGGCGATGGCATCGAAGAAATACAGGTGCTCCTGCCCGGTCAGGCGAGCGATATCGGTGGAGAGCGCCGGCGAGGTCAGCGGGCCGGAGGCGACGATGCACGGCCCGGCCGGCAGCTGCTCGACCTCCTGGCGCACCACCTGGATCAGCGGGTGGGCCTCCAGGCGCAGGGTCACCTGGCGGGCAAAGGCTTCCCGGTCCACCGCCAGCGCACCGCCGGCCGGCAGGGCGGTCTGCCCCGCCACATCAAACAGCAGCGACCCCAGGCGCGCCAGCTCGGCCTTCAGCAGGCCGCCGGCTCGGTCGGGCTGCAGCGTGCCCAGCGAATTGGAACATACCAGCTCGGCCAGGTCGGCCCCGGTGTGCGCGCCGGTCGGCATCGTGGGGCGCATTTCATATAATGTGACATGGATGCCGCGTTGGGCGGCCTGCCAGGCTGCTTCGCTGCCGGCCAGCCCACCGCCAATTACGGTGAGTTCGGGCATAATTGGCTATTGTACCAGGAAAGAGGTGTATAATCGCTGTGTTTGCCGTACGGGCGCACGAGCGCCATATCACAATCTGGAGAAGTTCGAATGGCTGGTTTAGGTTGGCAAGAACTGTTGATCGTCCTGGTGATCGTCCTGGTGCTGTTTGGCGTGGGACGGATCGGCAAGATCGCCGGTGAGTTGGGCGGCGGGATCCGCGCTTTTAAAGATGGCCTGCGCGGCGACGAAGAAGAGAAGAAAGAAGAGCAGGACAAAAAGGCCGACGAATAATCGATCGGTTTCCGATCTGGATGACCCGTGCACCGCCTCCTTCACCGGAGGTGGTTGTTTATCTAAGCCTTGGATTAACCCCAGTTAAATTAGCGGTCCTCGCGTGCCCGAGTACGAATACACCCCCGGATTTTCATTGTTCTACCTGGATCAAGACCCCCAGGCGAGCGATGCCGTGGTGCTGCTGCACGGGCTGGGCGCCAGCGGGATCTCCTGGCAGTATCAGCTGCCGATGCTGCAGGCGTGCGGTTTCCGGGCGCTGGCGCCCGACCTGCCTGGCTTCGGCCGCTCGCCGTACCGGCGCGGCAGCCCACGCCTGCCGGCGATGAGCCAGGCGGTCTGCGCGCTGCTGGACCAGCTCAAGCTCGAGCGCGTGGCGTTGGTGGGTATTTCGATGGGTGGGTGCGTGGCGCTGCAGCTGGCCCTGGACCACCCCGCGCGGGTGGAGCGCCTGGCGCTGATCAACACCTTCGCCCGCCTGGGTGTCTTCCACCTGGCGAACCTGCCCTATTACCTGACCCGCCTGGCGCTGATCTACAGCCTGGGGCTGGAGCGGCAGGCCAAAACCGTGGCCCGGCGGGTGTTCCCCAAACCCGGGCAGGAAGCGCTGCGCGTCGGGCTAATCGCCCAAATCCTGGAAGCCGACCCGGCTGCCTATCGCGCGACGATGACCGCCCTGGCGCGCTTCAACGTCGAGCGCCGCCTGGGAGAGATCCGCGTCCCGACCCTGGTGGTTAGCGGCGAAGAAGACACCACTGTGGCGCAGGAAGCCCAACAGCGCCTGGCAAACGGGATCCACGGGGCGCAGCATATCGATGTGCCAAACGCCGGGCACGGCGTAACGGCCGAGCAGCCGGAAGCATTGAACCACATCCTGGCTGATTTTCTGAGGAGATAATTTGGTGAGCCATCTATTCCGTTATCAATCCGCCCTGGTCCGGCGCGTGCTGCTGACCGGCCTGTTCCTGATCGCCGTGCTGCTGCCGGCTTTTGCCGCCCACGCCGAGGATGGCGTGGTGCATGCCGTGCTGTTTTACTCGCCGTCCTGCACGCACTGCCACGAGGTGATGGAGCAGCACCTGCCGCCGCTGGTGGAAAAATACGGCGCGCAGCTGGATGTGATCGGCGTGGACGTTGAGCACGAGGTGGGGCAGAACCTGTACCAGGCGATGCTGGCGGCGTTTAGCGTGCCGGACGAACGCGTGGGCGTGCCCACACTGGTGGTGGGCAGCATGGTGCTGGTCGGGTCGGTTGAGATCCCCGAGCAGCTGCCTGAGATTATCGAGGAAGGGCTGGCGAGCGGCGGGATCGGCTGGCCTGCCATCCCCGGGCTGGAGACGGTGCTGGCCTCGCAGGCCAACGCCCCCAGCGCCCCGGCTGCCCCGCAGCCGCAGAGCGATCAACCGCTGTACCTGCTGCGCTTCATGGAAGACCCGCTGGCGAACAGCGTGGCGGTGCTGATCCTGCTGCTGATGATCGGCATGGTGGTCTTCGTGCTGGCGCGCTTCCTGGGCGGCAAGAGCGTGCCCGCCCTGCCCAAGTGGGTCTTCCCAGTGCTGGTGGTGGTGGGCGTGGGGGTGGCAATCTACATGTCGTACATCGAGCTGACCGGCAGCGAGGCGGTGTGCGGCCCGGTGGGCAACTGCAACAAGGTGCAAGAAAGCCCCTACGCCACCCTGCTGGGTTTCCTGCCGGTAGGCGTGCTGGGCCTGATGGGCTACGGCATGATGCTGATCGCCTGGGCCACGCGCAGCTACGGTCCCCCGGCGCTGGTCAAGCCCGCTGCGCTGACGCTGTGGGCGCTGACCTGGTTCGGGATCCTGTTTATGATCTACCTGACCTCGTTGGAGCCGTTCGTGATCGGTTCGTCGTGCGCCTGGTGCCTGACCACCGCGCTGATCATGACCACGCTGTTTTTCGACGCCAGCCGCCCCGCCCTGGAAGCGCTGCGTTCGGGCGAGGAAGATTGGGATGATGAGGAAGAAGACCAGGACGAAGAAGCAGCCGCAGCGTCCAACCCGCGCTAGCGCCTGCGCTCCCGATTGATTTTCAGCCCGCCTGCCGCCCTCCTCGGGGGGGTCAGGCGGGTTTTTCGATGATCACCCAGGCGTTCCAGCCGTCCAGCTCCACCCGGCTGCGAGCGCCGGGGAACGGGAACAGGGCCTGGATCTCTGGCGGGGAGAGGAAGTGGCTGCGCATCAGCGCCAGCTTCTCAGCCAGCGCCACCAGCTTGACCGAAAAAGTGCGCACATCCGGCTCTTCGATCACGATCCGCCCACCCGGGCGCAGCACGCGCCACATCTCTGCCGCGCTGTGATGCTGGTGCAGCACATGGTGCAGCGCATCGACCATGATCACGCGCTCAAAGACGCCATCGGCGAACGGCAGGCGCTCGGTGTGGGCCTGCGCCGGCAGCACACCGGGCTTGAGCGCCGCCTGGGCCAGCATCCCGCCCGACTCATCTGCGACGACACGCAGCCCGGCCAGCCCCGCCAGCGCCTGCGTCACCCGCCCGGTGCCGCCGCCGGCGTCCAGCAGCGCTCCTTCCACCGGCAAACCGATCATAGCGATGATCTTTTCGGCGCTGCGCAGCGGGATGGCGCGCTCATAAAATGGGGCCAGCAGGCTGAAATGGTCGAGCAAGGGCATGGCGGATGTCTCCCAAACCGCGGCTGCGCCTAGCGGCGCACCACCGGCAGGTACAGCGGGTTGGTCAACACCAGTTCCACCAGGTTGACCAGCGTCAGGTTGGCCGAGCAGCTGCTCGACACGCTGAAAGCATACTTGCCCGATAACGCCGCCCCGCTGACGTCTGCCAGCTGCAGCCACAATTCACTGGATGCAGACGGCCGGTCAGCCAGCGACAGGTCAAACCCACCCGCGCCGAGCTGCTGCGAGCTGCCGGTGACCGCATAGCGGTTAACCTCCTGCCCGTTGATGCGGCCCGTCACGCGCACCACCCGCCCGTTGAGCGGTTGGCCGGCGCGGTCAAAGACCTGGCCCCCCACCCCGCTCCAATTGCAGCCCGCGCTGGGCTGGATAAAATTGGCAACCAAAACTGGTGTGCCGCGCTGGAGGATAAACAGTGTGCGCGGTGTACTTTGCAACCCCCAGGCAGAAGAGAACAGCCCGCCGGTCAGGGCCAGGCCCACCAGCCCGGCCCCGATCCAACGCAGCGCCTGCCGGCGGGAGGCGGTCATCACCGCCTCCCACCTGCACAGTTAGTATTCGTCATCGTCATCGAGCCAGATTTCTTCATCTTCTTCATCGGCTTCGACGTCTTCCCACTCATCGGTTTCTTCTTCTTCGTCTTCCCATTCCTCCTCCGCCTCATGATCATCCGCGCGGGAGAAGGTCATACAACCAACGTCCGGGTCCACTTCAATGGCAGCAGCGCCACAATACCCATCATCCAGAAACACGCAGTCAACATAATGACAGCGAATGCGGGGCATGCAATCCTCCTGAAATCAGTATGCTAGGCTAAAACAGCTCGCCATCCAACAGCCACACCCTTACCTGGGAGCCGGACGGCAGGAATTTTACCCCAGAAGGCACGAAAAGCAAAGCATTTGCGTCGACCAATGAGCGCAGGTTGCCCGAGCCCTGATGCCCGGTCAGGCGCGCCACCAGGGTATCGCCCTGTTTCTCGACGACCGCCCGCAGGTAGGTCTCGCGCCCATCCGAGCTGACCGGTTCGGCCAGGTGGGCCTGCCAGGTGGGGCGTTCCAGGTGAGCTGCGCCCTGCATCTGCAGCAGCGCCGGGCGGACGAAGACCTCGAAACCGACAAAGGCCGAGACCGGGTTGCCCGGCAGGCCGATGAAGGGCGTCTGGCGGTAGCGGCCAAAGGCCACCGGTTTGCCCGGGCGCATGTTGACCCGCCAGAAGGCCAGCTCGCCGTTGGCTTCCACCACACTGCGCACGAAATCCAGCGCGCCGACGCTCACGCCCGCCGAAGACAGCACCAGATCCACCTGGGCGTCGAGCGCCTGGTCGAGCAGCGCCTGGATGGCCTGCGGGTGATCGGCGGCAATGCCCAGGTTCAGCGCCTGGGCGCCGGCTGCCTCCACCAGCCCGGTCAGGGTGTAGGTGTTGGCGTCGTGGATCTTGCCCGGGCGCAGCGGCTGGTCCGCCGGCAGCAGTTCATCGCCGGAGGAGAAGACCGCCACGCGCGGCCGGCGGCGCAGCGGGACGACCGCCACGCCCATCATGCTCAGCAGCCCCACATCCTGTGGGCGCAGGCGCTGCCCAGCGCGCAGCACCAGCTCACCTGGCTGCATGTCCTGCCCGGCCGGGCGCACATTGCTGCCGGGCAGCTCGGGCTGCAGCACGCTCACCCACTCCGGCGCCGGGCGACCGGCCTGGCGCAGGTCAAAATCGGTGTTCTCCACCGGCGAGACCGCGTCGGCGCCTTCCGGCAGCGGCGCGCCGGTCATGATGCGCATGGCCTGCCCGGGCTGCAGCGCGGCCTCAGCCACCTGCCCGGCTGGGATATCGGCCACTACCCGCAGCCGCACCGGGCTGCCGGGCGCTGCGCCGGCGACATCGGCGGATCGCACCGCAAAGCCGTCCATCCCCGAGTTCGGGAAGGGGGGCTGAGGAAAAGCGGCATGGATATCCTGGGCCAGCACACGGCCCACACACTCGGCCAGCGGCGTTTGCTGTGCTTCCAATACGGGGAAGCGATCGAGAACGCGCTGCCTGGCCACAGATACGGCTAACAACTCGGTTTCCTGGCTCATTGGGCGGGGATTATACCATCAACCGGGGCGCACGCGCCGCGCCTCCATCACGTTGGGCAGGTTTTCCAGGCGATCCAGGATGCGGCTCAACTGGACGATATCGCGCACTTCCAACACCAGGTCAAACACCGCCAGGTTGCGGTGCGTCTCTACCTTGACGCGCGGCATGTTGATACCCTCATCGGCGATCAGTGTGGAGACGTCGCGCATCAGGCCGTCACGGTCATAGGCCTTGATGCGCACCGGGATCGGGTAGGTGGTCTTCGGATTGCCCCAACTGACGTGGACCAGCCGCTCGCGGTCGTCGATGCGCAGCACGTTGGGGCAGTCTTTGCGGTGGATGGTGGCCCCGCGCCCACGCGTCACGTAGCCCATGATCTCGTCCCCCGGCACCGGGTTGCAGCAGCGGGCGTAGCTGGTGAGCAGGCCCTTCAACCCCACCACGGTGACCGAATCTTCGCCCACCGAAGGCGTGATCGGCGGCTTGCTGCTGGCCTCCAGCACATCCGGGGTGATCTCTTTCTCTTCGACAAAGGTCAGGTGGCGCACGATGCGCGCCACCGGCAGATCGCCGTTGCCCAACGCTTCGTACAGGTCGTCGACGGTCTTCATGTCGAATTCGTGCGCCAGGCGTTCCAGGTTGGTGTCGGTCAGGCCCAGGCGGCGCAGCTCTTTTTCCAGCGTAGCCTTGCCGGCGACGATGTTCTGGTCGCGCTCCTGCTTCTTGAACCACTGCTTGATCTTGCTGCGGGCGCGCTGGGTCTTGACCAGCCCCAGGTTGGGGTTGAGCCAGTCCAGGCTGGGGCCGCCGCGCTTGGCGATCAGCACTTCCACCTTGTCGCCGGTGCGCAGGGTGTAATCCAGCGCCACCAGCTTGCCGTTGATCTTAGCGCCGCGGCAGCGGTGGCCAATATCGGTGTGTACCTGGTAGGCAAAGTCAATCGGGGTCGCGCCGGCCGCCAGGTCGATGATATCGCCGCGCGGGGTGAAGACGTACACCCGGTCTTGGAACACCTCGGCCTTCATGTTGTCGACGAACTCGCGGGCGTCCTCCACATCCTGGCGCCAGTCCATCAACGAGCGCAGCCAC
>JBJSYW010000037.1:0-2758 GCA_046089985.1 Chloroflexota bacterium | reverse complement strand
CACGCACCAGATGCTGCCTGGCGAAACGATCCAGATGCTGAACATGCTGCACCGCTGGCTGGTGGAAGAACCGCTGCCGGGCTTCCCCCCGTGGATCCTGTACAGCCCTCCGAATGGGGGCGGGCCAGGCGGCGGGAACGGCGGGTATGGCGGCGGCCCGAACGGTGGGAGCGGCGCGCACGGCGGCGGGCCGGACGGCGGCAGCGGTGTGAATGATGGCGGAGGCGACCTGCAGCCGCAGGCCGGCGTCCGTACGGGAGGTGAATCATGACCCGGCTGCGCACCTTGATCGGTGATCTGCTGGGCGCCGGGCGGGGCTGGGGCTACCTGCGCCTGCTGCTGGCGGCGGGGGTGGTGTTCTTGATGGCGGTGCAGCGCCGGGCCGCCTGGGCCGAGCCGGGGGTGGAAGTGATCTCCTGGCAGTCGTGGGGTTTCCTGCGCTACCTGCTGCCCGGGTTGGCGGCCTGCCTGGCGGGTCTGCTGGCAGCCGGCAACTATACCGCCCGCCTGTACAACCTGCCTGGTTTGCGGGTGGGGCTGCGCTGCGTGCTGGCCGCGGCGTTCTCGATCCGCCCCCCGGTGGTGCAGGTAGAAAATGGGGCGATCACAGGCGACGAAGAGCCGCAGACCATTCTGCGCGATTTCGGCGGCCCGGGGGTGCTGCAGATCCGGCCCGGCAGCGCCGTGGTGTTGGAGAGCCTTTCGCATCCGACCAATGTTTACGGCGCAGGGGTGCACACCTTGACCCGCCTGGAGCGCATCCGTGAGGTGATCAACCTGGCCGACCAGCAGGGCGAGAACCCCGAAGTGCGCGCCGTGACCAAGGACGGCATCCCGGTGCGGGCGCTGCGCGTGCGCTACCGCTACCGCCTGCGCACCGGGCGGCAGGCCAGGGATTACCGCCTGCGCACCGCCGAGGAGCCGTTCCCCTTCTCGCCGCGCGCCGCTCACGACCTGACCTACCGGCGCAGCATCGGCGCGCCGGGCCTGACCCCCTGGGACCAGGCGGTGCGCATCCAGGTGGAAGGCGTGGTGACCAAACATATCAACGAGTCTTTGTTCGATGAGGTCACCGCCCCGATCGGGAACCAGGAAGACCCCCGCGCGGTGATGAGCCGGGATATGCAGGCAGCCCAGCTGCGAAATACCTTGAAAAACTTCGGCACCGAACTGCTGTGGTTTGACATCGGCAGCCACGAGCCGGAGTCTCCGCTGGTCAGCCAGCAGCACGTCGACACCTGGGGCGCGACCCGCATCGGCGAAGCGGGAGTGGAGGCTGCGGAGGCTGAAGCCCACCGCCAGCAGGCCCAGGAGCTTGGCCGCGCCGAGGCCCAGGCCGACCTGCTGCGGGCGGTGACCGAGACGCTGCGCCAGGCCGGCGGCAGCGCCGGGTCGCCGGATATGATGCGCAACCTGATCGTGATGCGCACCACCCAGCTGCTTGAAACGATGGTCGAGAGCAGCCGGGTGACCGCCAGCCGCAGCCTGCCCGAGCATCCGCACCCTGCCCCGGCGCACCAGTAGAGCAAAGGATGGCGGCATGTACAACCTGACCAGCCTGCGAGATGTGTTCTGGCGCAAAGCGCTGCCGATCTACTTGGGCCGCCCGCTGGATAAGCAGCGCGATTTTGGGCTGGCGCTCGAGCGTCTGGAACTGCGCCTGATCCTGGCGAACGGCGTGCCGCTGGAGGGCGGTGTGCAGGACCGCCTGGGAATTGAGACGGTGCTGCGCGCGTATGAGGACTATTTTTACGCCGGGCGCAGCCCGCTGTTGCTGACCGAGGCCGCTTTGCAGGCGCTGGTGGGCTGGTGGAGCCTGGGCCGCCGTGACCAGGCGTTAGAATTCTTGCGTTCCAGCCGGCCGCACTTCCCGTTGGGGCACGCAAGCAGCCTGTTCCATGTTGTGTTCAATATGGCGCGCTGGTATGTCTATCGCATGCAGGGTTTCCCGGCGCAGGCTGACGGTTTCCTGCTGTCCGCCGATGATCAATTTAAAGCCCTGACCGGCGATCAGTCGCGCTACCCAGATGCACTGGCCTACCTGGCATTGAAGCCGCATGTCGAGCCTGAACGATACGACCTGAGCGGTGCGCTGCCGGTTCCGGGCAATCCACAGGCCAACGTTCAGCCGCCGGCTGCCCGGCCGGACATCGAGCAGCCGGCAGCACTGCCGCCTGGACCGTTCACGCAACTCCTGCTGCCCGATAAGACTGGCGGCCCGCCGGATGAAGGTCCATCCGATGCTGCGTCAGGTGCAGATGCAGCGCCGCCGGATGAAATCCCCCTGCCGATAGAGGCTCCATTTCTTGTATCTCCAGGCGTGCTGCAGGGGGCAGCATCGATGTCCGCCCCGTTCCAGTCGGATTCGGCATACGCACTATCGCTAGAGCTGGTCTGGTCCAGTTCGTTTTTGGTTGAGTGCGGCCTGGGAAGCAGCGCAGCCGATTCTGCCGCCAGCCAGGCGCAGGATGCCGGCCCGGGCGGTACGTACCACAGCATCGAGATTGACCGGGTGCGCCTGGGTGAGGACGACTACAACCTGCTCGCCCTGGACCGGGACGATTGCATCGCGCGCCTGTCCGACCTGTCCGAATACGCCCTGGTAACTCTGGACCAGGTGGTGGATGACGCCCCGCCGTCCGGCGGCGCGCAGCTGGCCCCGGGCGACCTGGCGCTGCTGCGCCGCACCCGCACGGTGGCCCCCGGGCGGCTGGCGGTGCTGCAAGTGGACACTGGCGCGTCGTTCACCTACGAGGCG
>JBJSYW010000036.1:0-8769 GCA_046089985.1 Chloroflexota bacterium | reverse complement strand
GTGTTGTTTGCCATGAACGCCGGCGGGGTCTTCACCCTCTCCGAGGGCCGCGGCCTGGCCCGCCTGGGGCTGATGCCGGGCCAGGTGGTTGGTCTGCCGGTGGAACAGGTATACGCCTCCGTGCCGCAGATCCTGGACTGCGTCCGGCGCTGCCTGGCGGGCGAAAGCCTGCACGTTGAGCTGCTGGTGCAGGAATCGTGGTTTGATACCTGGTTTTCGCCGGTATGGGGGGCGGAAGGGCAGGTTGACGGGCTGATTGGGGTCAGCGCCGATATCACCGAACGCAAGCAGGCTGAAGCTGAGCTGGAGCGCTACCGCGAGCGGCTGGAGGAATTGGTCTCCGAGCGCACCGCCGCGCTCAGCCGGCGAGAGGCCGATTTGCGCCGCTTGAACTTCCAGGCCGATACTGCCCTGGACCTGGCCCGCTCCGGCTACTGGCAGATTTCGCTGGACCGCAGCGGCTATTTCACATCCTCCCCGCGGGCAGCGGCAATTTTTGGCGAGTTCCCCCGCCCGGGCTATCGCTATCACATCGACAACGAATGGCTGGCGCGCATCGATGAAGTGGACCCGGAAGCAGCCGATCGGACGCGCAGCCTGCTGTACCAGGCCGTTGACGGCCACAGCGAGCGCTTTGAGGCCACCTTCCCCTACCGCCGCCCAATCGACGGTCGGGTGGTGTGGATCCAGGCGGTGGGGGTGCTGGTGCGGGATGCGCAAGGACGGTTCAGTGATATCTATGGCGTGGCCCAGGATATCACCCCTCAGAAGACGCTGGAGCAGGAACTGCAGCGCGCCCGTGACGCCGCCGAACAGGCCAACCGGGCCAAGAGCGCTTTCCTGGCGACGATGAGCCACGAGATCCGCACCCCCCTGAACGGTATCCTGGGGATGGCTTACCTGCTGGGCCAGACTGAGTTGAACAACCATCAGCGCGATTACCTGGACCACCTGCAGGCTTCCGGCGATTCGCTGCTGGCGATCATCAACGATGTACTCGATTATTCAAAGATCGAGGCCGGCAAGCTGGTGATTGAAAATGCGCCCTTCAACCTTGAAGATCTGCTGCAGGACCTGGCCGGGCAGCTGGCTTACCGGGCGCAGGAGAAGGGCCTGGAATTGGTCTTCCACACCGCACCGGCTGTGCCGCGCCTGCTGGTGGGCGACGCTCTGCGCCTGGGTCAGGTGTTGACCAACCTGGTGGATAACGCCATCAAGTTCACCTCCAGCGGAGAGGTGGTGGTGCTCACGCGGCTGATCGAGCAGCCCGGCAGCCCGGTGCGGCTGAACTTTGCCGTGCGCGATACCGGGATTGGCCTGACCGAGACCCAGATCAGCCGGCTTTTTGAGCCGTTCACCCAGGCCGACAGCTCGATCACGCGCAAGTTCGGCGGCACCGGCCTGGGGTTGGTGATCTGCCAGCGGCTGGTGAGCCAGATGGGCGGCAGCATTGGCGTGCAGAGCCGCGCCGGGCGCGGCAGCACCTTCTCATTCACCCTGACGTTCGACCGCCAGGCGGCGTCCGAACCAGCGGCGCTGGCCGCCTCGCCCGACCTGGTGGGCCTGCGCGTGCTGTTGGTGGAAGGCAGCCCGCCGGCGCGCGAGTTCCTGGTCGAGGCGCTGCGTTCGTTCTCGTTTGGAGTGACCGCGGCCGCTTCGATTGATGAGGCGCTGGCCTACCTGGACAGCCGCCCAACCGGCGAACTATTCGAACTGCTGCTGCTTGATCCGGCCCGTCCGGGACAGCCCGGCGGCCTGCCGGAAGTTCGGCGGCTCCAGGCCCATCCCGGGCTGGCGCAAACCCCGGCCCTGCTGCTGGTGACGGCCCGCCAGTTGGAGCAGGAGATCCATGAGATCAACCGCCTGGGATTGGCCGGCTACCTGATCAAACCGGTGACCCGGGCGCAGCTGTTCCAGAGCGTGCTGCAGGCGCTGGGCCGCGCAGCTAACCGCAGCCGCCCTGCTGCGGCTGGGCCGGCGCACACCACGCTGGAGCAGCTGCGTGGGGGGCGGGTGCTGCTGGTCGAAGACAATGATGTGAACAGCATGGTGGCGCTGGCGATGCTGCGCAGCCTGGGCCTGTTGGCTGCGCATGCCACCAGCGGTGAGCAGGCGGTGCAGATGGTGTTGGAAGGAGAGTACGACGCGGTGTTGATGGATATCCAGATGCCCGATCTGGACGGCTATCAGGCCACTGCCCGCATCCGCAGCGACCCGCGCTTCAGCGACCTGCCGATTATCGCCCTGACCGCCCACGCCCTGGAAGGCGACCGGGAGAAGGCCCTGTCGGCCGGCCTGAACGATTACGTGGCCAAGCCGGTCGATATCCAGCGCCTTTCGGCGGTGCTGCAGCGCTGGCTCAAGCCGCCCCGCCCGGCCTTCCCGCCGGCCCCTTGATGAAAGCTCCCCGAGGTAAACGATGCGTTTCCTGGTTCGATTCCTGATTGTGTTGTGCCTGGTGAATTTCCCTCGTCCGGCGGCCCAGGCGGCGGCCCAGTCTGCGGCCCGGATCGAGGTGCTGGACCGCGGCGGAGCGCCAATCGCCGCCCTGACCGACGGTGACCGCATCCGGCTGCGCTTGACGCTCCCGTCAGCGGCCTCGCAGGCGCTGGCGGTGCAGTTTTTCCTGACCGGCCCAGGCGCTCCGCAGGTTGGGCCGGGCGCGCCCGGGTACCTGTTGGGTGAGTGCAGCGTTCCGGCCAACCAATCCACCTGCGAGACGCCGGCTTTCCAGGCCCTGGGTTGGTACTGGGGCTTTACGGCTGCCCCGCCCGCCCCAGATAGCCCCGCACGCCTGCTGGCCCGCATGGCCGATGGAGCGTTGGTCGAAGCGCCGCTGCCGGAAGTGCGTCCCCGTCCGGTGGTGCTGGTGCATGGCTTTGTTTCCAGCGCCGCCACCTGGGAGCAGTACACCCGGGCGGGCGGTTTCCTGGCTGGGCTGGGCCTGCCGGCCTATGCGGTGGGCGACGGCCGCGTCCCGGGGGTGCTGAACACCGGCAGCCTGGACGCGCCGCTGCAGCCCACTAACAGCCTGCTGCAGAATGCCGCTGTGTTGGGCGAATATATCGCCGGCGTCAAACAGCAAACCGGGGCGCAGATGGTTGACCTGCTGGGGCACAGCATGGGCGGGATGATCTCGCGGGTCTACCTGGACCGGGTGATGCCGGTCGGTGAGCGGGATGTGGCCCAGCTGATCATGCTCGGTTCGCCGGCGCTGGGCTCGGACTGCTCGGTGCTGCCGGCTGCGCTGGGCTGGTACCTGCCCGCCTCGCTCGAAATCCGCTCCAGCTACGCCCGCGGGGTGCTGAACCCGACCTTCACCCGCCGCCATGGGGTGGGCTTTTTCGCCGCCGCCGGGGTATCGTTGGCCGATCCGTTGGCTTCGCCTTGCGCGGGCGTGCCTTCCGATGGGGTGGTGGCGCTGGACAGCGTCCAGGCAATCCCGCTGTCGCTGCAGCAGGCCCCGCTGCTGCATACCCAGCTGCAGGTCTCGGCAGAGGTCTTTGACGCCTTTGTGCGCCCGCTGCTGCAAAAAAATCCGGCCGGCTTTACCGACCAACCCGACCCAGCCGGCCCGGCGCAGCCGGGGGAAACGCTGCAGTTCAGCCGGGTGTATACCGGGCGGGTGGAGCCGGGCGGGGCGCAGGAGGTGACCATCCCGATCGAAGCCGGGATCAGCCTGGCCAGTTTTGGCCTGTTCGAACCGGCGCGCGGTCTGAAGGTGACCGTCACCGGGGCAAGCGGCCGGGTGATCGAACTGGACCCGCAGCAGAACGGGGAACTGCGCATCGACGACCCGGCCTCGATGCTGCACCTGGGCTACGGGTTCAAATCCCCCAAGCCGGGCGTGTGGAAGGTGCGCCTGCAGGCCGGCCCCGGCGCGCTGCCTGAGGGGGCCGATTTCGCCATCACGGCCGTCTTCCAAGGCGGCGCGCAGCTGCAGGCTTCCGCGGACCCGGTGACCGCCTCCGCCGGGCAGCCGGTGACGATCAGCGGCAGCCTGCGCCTGAATGGACAGCCGCTGGAGATCCGCTCGATGCGTGGGCGCGCCTTTACCCCCAGCCGGCCAGACCAGGCGCTTGAACTGCAATCTTCCGGCGGCGATTTCACCGGCCGCTGGACTCCACAGGAGGCCGGGCTGTATGGCCTCGACCTGACCGTGGAAGCCATCACCGCCGATGGGCAGGCGGTGCAGCGCAGCCAGTATCTGGTGGTCCAGGTGGAGCCAAACCGGCCCTGGCTGGGGCGCTTCTCGCTGGCAGCCATCGGGCTGGGGCTCGGGCTGGCCTGCCTGGCGCTGTTGGCCGGGATGGCGGCCGGCTGGCTGCTGCTGCGCCGGCGCTCTGCCCGCGGTTGACCGGCGCACCGGGGTACCGGCGCACCGGTGGCTCAGGCAGCTCGCTGCATGCGCCAGGCCACCAGGCTGAACGATAGGCCGCAAATGGCCAGCAGCCCCAGCCAGACCAGCTGCGGCGGGTGGCGGCCTTCCAGCAGCAGGCTCTGAAAGCCGTCAATGGCGTAGGTCATCGGCAGCGAATAGGTTACCACCCAGGCCGGCTCCAGGAAGCCGGAGATCGGCAGGAAGAAACCCGAGAAGAAGATCGACAGCAGCAGGGTCAGCATGGTCAGCTGCACCGCCTGGCTGTCGGTGGCCGCGACCACGGAAATCAGGAAGCCGATCCCCACCGAGGCCAGCGCCACCAGGGTCAGCAGCCCAGCGAAGGCGATGGCATCCTGCGGGGCAGGTACGCGCAGCAGCAGCAGCAGCGCCGAAAGCGCCGCTCCAGCCAGCGCTACGTACAGTGTATAGGCCAGGGTTTTGCCCAGAATGACCGCCAGCATGTTTAGCGGGGCCACGCGGAACATTTCGAATGCGCCCATCTGCCGCTCGCGCACGAAGGCCAGTGCTGCCAGGGTCACGCCCAGGTGCTGCACCAGCATCGCCAGCACCGCCGGGGCGAAGAACACCACCAGTTCGTACGCCCCGCCGCGCAGATTGGTATACACTTCCTGCACCGGCGAGGTGATGTCTTCCGGCGAGAGCGCCTTGAACTGCTGGATGGCGTGATCCATCTGGCTGATCGCGCCGATCGAATCGCTCAACCGGGCCAGCTTTTCGGCCAGGTTGCCGCTGTGCAGCGCCTGCTCGAGCCGGTTCAGGTGTTCCAGCAGCGCCTGGGCATCCCAGTAGACGGCGCTTAATTCGGGCGAGTAATCCGGCTGGCCTGGGCCGGGCGGAGCGGGGATGATCGTCAGCAGACCCTGCAGCATACCGCGCGCCTGGCTGATGGCGCGCTGCGCCCCGGCCTGGTTTTCCGGGGTGAAGGCCTGTTCCAGGTCGCTCAGATCCTGGCGGGCGCGATCCAGGAAGTCGCTCACCTCGCCGGAGCGCTGCTGGGCCCGGATCACCTGCTGCAGCAGCAGCAGCTGGTTCAGGTAGGTGCGCTCGCGGTATGAGAGCGAGCGGATCCAGGATTCGGTGGCCGGGTCGATTGTGCGGCTGAAAACCTGGATCTGCGGGCGCAGCAGCCCGCCGGGCTGGACCGGTTCGGGCATCACCTGCACCACATCCACCTCGCCCGTCTCCAGCATCTGCATCGCCGCTTCCAATTCCGGCACGATCTTGTACAGGCGGAAGTTGCGGTTGATCAGCTCGGCCACCGGCTCGCGCTTGATCTGCGGCAGGCTGTCTTCCGGCCAAACCAGCACCACGCGCACACGCGGGATCGAGCTGCGGAAGGTGGCGCCGAAGACCGCCAGCACCAGCAGCGGCCCGCCCACCAGGCTGAGCATCAGGCGCGGCTGGCGGCGCACGTCGTGGATCTCCTTGATGAAGAAAGCCCACACATGAACCAGGAAGCTTCTCACCCGCCGGCCTCCTGGCGTTGGATCAGGCGTACGAACACCTCGTCAAAGGCCGGGATGTATTGTTCGGCGCTGAGCGGAGTGATCTCTAACTCGGCGCGCAGCCGACCCAGCAGGCGCGGCGCCTGCTTGCCGGCGTGGTCCACCACCACCGACAGCAGCTCGCTGCCGGCGGGGCTGTCGTGCCAGTTGGCTGCGTTCCAATCGTCATGCCGGCCGGGCGGGACATTCAGCCGCCCGGTGGGGATGCCGCGCCCGGTCGCCTCGATCGCCGGCGTCGCGCCGGGCAGGTCGTCCGGCAGGTCGCCGTCCAGGCTGCCTGCCGCCAGGCCGTTCGCATGGCCCGGCCCGGCGCGCACGCGTGAGACCCGGCTGACCCCCGGCAGGCCCTCCAGCAGGGCCATCGCCGGGAAGACCTGACGGCTCTCCACCTCGATGTGGATCACGTCTCCGCCCATCGCCTGGCGGCGCAGCCCCGCCGGCGTATCCAGCGTCACCAGGCGGCCCTTGCGCATCACCGCAACCAGGTCGCAGTAGGCCGCTTCTCCCACGTATTGGGTGGTGACCAGCAGCGTGCGCCCCTGGCGGCGCAGGGCGCGGAAGTTGTCCCAGATGCGGGCGCGCAGGATCGGGTCGATCCCGGCGGTAGGCTCGTCGGCGAAGATCAACTGTGGGTCGTGCAGCAGCGCCCCAGCCAGCATCAGCCGGCGTTTCATCCCGCCCGAGAGCTGGCGGCCAAGCCGATTGCGGGCGTCTTCCATCTCGATAAACTCGAGCAGGCGTTGGATGGCCCGCCGGCGCTCGGGCAGCGGCATGCTGTAGATGCCGCCCATGAAATGCAGGTTTTCCTCAACCGACAGGTTGGGATACAGGATGAACTGCTGCGGGATGTAGCCGATGGCGGCCTTTTCGGCCGGGGAAAAGCGGTGCGGGGCTTTGCCCAGCACGCACACCTCGCCGCGAGTGGGGCGGTAGATGCCGTTTAGCAGGCGCATGGTGGTGGTCTTGCCGCACCCGCTGGGGCCGATCATGCCCAGGATTGCCCCATGCGGCAGGCAGAAAGACAGGTCGAACACGCCGGCCCCGCCGCCGAAATCCAGGCCGGCCTGGCGCAGGGCCAGGGCGCTGCCGGTCTGGTCTTGCTGTTGGCGCCATGCCTGGCCGGTGAGCGTCCCGTCTTGCGCATAGACATCGTGGTGCGGTTCGCTGGGAAGCACGGCGCTGCTCAGCAGGCCGCGACCGGCGGGCGGCTCCCGGCCCGGCTCGGCTGCAGACAGGCGCGCCGGAGCGCCGGTGAGCGGCAGCTGTGCCTGTCGCTGGGCTTTTTTCTGACGTTTGCGGTGGTTTTTCTGCCTGGATTTGCGTGACACAGTCCCTCGGATGCCGATAAAATGCGCCGCGGGGTGCACGGCGAGCCTGCCTGGCGCCTGTCACCAGCGCCGTCCGGTCAAACGGTAAGTTCGCCCTGATTATAATCCAGGAATTTTGTTCTAACTATACGATTAAGGTCCGATTTGGAAACGCAAGCCGGCCCCGCCCGGCAGGTTTTGCTCGCGGGGCGGGGGCCGGCTTCAGAAGGCGCGATGCCCTACGCGTCTTCGTGGGTGTGGTTGGCGGTGCCGGCGTTATTGTCGAAGATTTTGTGCAGCACGCCCATCTGGTCGGCAGTGATACCCAGCGTCGCCAGCGCTTCGGCGTCTCCGGCGAGCACGCGCCGCCCCAACTCCGAACTGCTCCACACCTTCAGGTCTTCTTCGATCGGCGAGCCGATACAGTCGTCGCGTACCAGCTTGCCGTCGCTCATCACCAGCACACGGCGTGTCTGGCGCGCCACGCCCAGGTCGTGGGTGACGATCACGAAGGTCACCCCCTGGGTGGTGTTCAGGCTGCGGATCAGCTGCAGCAGCTCGCCGCCCGCGGCGGTGTCCAGGTTGCCGGTCGGTTCGTCAGCCAGCACCAGCGGCGGTTGGTTCGCCAGGGCGCGCGCCACTGCCACGCGCTGGCGCTGCCCGCCGGAGAGCTGCCCGGGCAGGTGGTTCATGCGGTGCCCCAGCCCCACCGTTTCCAGCAGCTCGCGGGCACGCTTGCGCCGGGCGAACAGGCCCAGGTGGCCCATCATCGGCACCTCCACGTTCTCCAGGGCGGTCAAGGTGGGCAGCAGGTTGTGCAACTGGAAAACGAAGCCGACCGTCTGGGAGCGGAAGCGGTCCTTGCTGCGGATGTGGGTCAGATCCTGCCCGTTGACCAGCACCTGCCCGCTGGTTGGGCGGTCCAGCGCGCCCAGCACGTTGAGCAGCGTGCTCTTGCCCGAGCCGCTCGGCCCCATCACCGCCACCAGTTCGCCTGGGGCGATGGTCAGGTCCACCGCGTCCAGGGCGCGAATTTGCTCGCCATCCCCATAAATGCGCATCAGCGCATGCGTTTCCACCATCCACTGCGGCTGTGTCATGCCTGCCTCCGTTAAAACTCAGCTGCCCTGCTGCGACCGGGCGCGATTACTTCACCTCAATATCGGTGAAGGCGGTCATCCCCCAGCGCAGCGCCTGCGGCAGTTCATCCAGTTCGATCACTGCGGTGTAGTTCACGCCGCTGCCTTCGCTGGCCTTGGGGGCGATGCTCTGCACCACACCGTTCACCTGCACGTCCGGCAGGGCGTCGAAAGTCACCACCACCCGCGCGCCCACCGCCACGCGCGCTGCGTCGATCTCGTTCAGATCAGTGGTCTCCACCCGCAGGTGGCTCAGATCGGCCAGCAGCACAGCCGGCGGCGACTGCTGCGAGACGGCCTCGCCCACCCGCACGTTGATCTCGCTGACCACCCCGGCAAATGGGGCGGTCAGCTCCAGGTCGTCCAGCTTGGCCTCGGCGGCTGCCAGGGCGGCCCGGGCGTTGTCGATGCGCGCC
>JBJSYW010000035.1:0-11535 GCA_046089985.1 Chloroflexota bacterium | reverse complement strand
ATGAACGCCCGCCTGCGCCAGAGCGGGCTGTTTGACGAGATCTGGGTCCAGCCCGCCGCCGGTGACGCCGGCACAGCGCTGGGCGCGGCGCTGCTGGTGGACGCGCAGCAGGCCCCAGAGCGGCCGCGCCGCTACGTGATGGAACACGCCTTCCTCGGCCCGGCTTACCCCGACGACGAGATCGCGCAGTTCCTGCGCTGGTCCAAGCTGCCCTACCGCCGCCTGGATGACATCGCCGAACAGGCCGCCGAACTGCTGGCGCAGGACAAGATCTTGGCCTGGTTCCAGGGCCGGCTGGAGTTCGGGCCGCGCGCCCTGGGCGCACGCTCGATCCTGGCTTCGCCGATCCACCCCGCCATGCAGGAGCGCCTGAACGAGATCAAGGACCGGGAAGATTTTCGCCCGGTGGCCCCGGTGGTGCTGGAGGAAGAAGCCGCCAACTGGTTCGTTGATGCCGGGCAAGCGCCCTTCATGCTGTTCGTCTTTGATGTCCAGCCCGAGCGCGCCGCCCAGATCCCGGCGGTGCGCCATGTGGACGGCACCGCGCGCATCCAGACCATCAACCGGGAGCAGCACGCCGCCTATTACGACCTGCTGCAGGCTTTCTACCGGCGCACGGGCGTGCCGGTGCTGGTCAACACCTCGTTCAACACCCGCGGCGAGCCGATCGTGTGCACCCCGCGCGATGCGGTCGAGAGCTTCCTGACCTCTCCGCTGGACGCGCTGGTGATCGGCCCGTTCCTGGTGGAGAAAGCCGGCCTGGGCGCATGAACATCCAGGTTTCCGTGGTGATCCCCACCCGCAACCGGCCGGCGCTGCTGGCGCGCACGCTGCAGGCGCTGCGCACCCAGGAGTTCGACCCGGCCTGTTACGAAGTGCTGGTCGTCGATGACGGGCCGCACGAGGCCACCCGCCTGGTGACCGAGCGCCGCCTGAACCAGTTCCCGTTCGGCCCGCGCGTGCGCTACCTGGCAATGGGAAGCAGCGGCGGGCCGGCGGCGGCGCGCAACCTGGGCTGGCAGGCCGCCGCGGGGGAGGTGATCGCCTTCACCGATGACGACACCATCCCCACCCGCGACTGGCTGAAACACGGCCTGGCGGCGCTGCAGGATGCGTGCGCCGACGGGGCCAGCGGGCGGGTGATCGTCCCGCTGGGGCAGCAGCCCACCGATTACGAGGTCGACGCGGCCGGGCTGGAGCGTTCGCGCTTCGTCACCGCCAATTGCTTTTATCGGCGCAGCGCGCTGCAGGAACTGGGCGGTTTTGACGAGGCCTTCGCCCTGGCCTGGCGCGAGGACAGCGACCTATATTTTCGTATGCTGGCGCGCGGCTTGCGGTTGGTAGACGCTCCGCAGGCGATCGTGATCCACCCGGTGCGCCCGGCGCGCTGGGGGGTGTGCCTGCAGCAGCAGCGCAAGAGCATGTTCAACGCGCTGCTGTATAAAAAGCACCCGCAGTTGTACCGCTCGCTGCAGACCTCGCCACCCTGGCTGTACTACCTGGCGCTGGTCAGCTTTTTCGGGGCCGGGCTGGCGCTGCTGGGCGGGCTGCCGCAGCTGGCTGCTGGATTGGGCGGGGCCTGGGCCGCGCTGTGGCTGTCGTTCTCACGCCGCCGGCTGCAGGGCACCTCGCACAGCCCGGCGCATGTAGCCGAGATGCTGGTCACCTCGGCGCTGATCCCGTTCCTGTCCGTCTACTGGCGGCTGCGCGGCGCGCTGCGCTACCGGGTGTTTTTCCTATGAGCGCGCCCTTGAACGCGCCAACCGGAGGGCATGCCCCGCAGCCCGAGTACGTGCAGATCGAGCCGGTGGGGCAGTGCAACCTGAGCTGCCAGATGTGCGCCATCCAGTACCGCACCGACGGCACGCCTGGCGGCGGCCCGCCGGCCTTCATGCGCTTCGATCACTACACCCGCCTGGTGGACGGCTTCCCGCGCCTGAAACACCTGCACCTGCAGGGGCTGGGCGAGCCGATGATGCACCCGCGCTTCTTCGACATGGTCAGCTATGCCGTCGGGCGGGGGGTGCGCGTCACCACCAACTCGAACCTGACCCTGCTCAACCCGGGGCGGGCCGAGCGCTGTGTGACCAGCGGGCTGGATGAGCTGCACGTTTCGATCGACGGGGCACGCCCCGAGACCTACGAGCGCATCCGCAGCGGGGCGCGGCATGCGCGCGTGCTGCACAACCTGGAGCTGCTGCTGGAGGCGCGCGCCCGCCTGCTCAGCCAGACCCCGCACCTTAAGCTGGTGATGGTGATCATGCGCCAGAACCTGGACGAGCTGCCCGAACTGGTGCGCCTGGCCCCGCGTTGGGCGATGGAGGAGATCTTCGTCCAGCACCTGTCGCACGATTTTAGCGAGGCCGGACTGCCGGAGCAGTACCGCCCGATGCGGGCGTTTGTTGAACAGCAGACGCTGTTGAACGAAGACCTGGAGCGGGTGGAGCGCCGGTTTGAGGAGGCGCGCCAGGCCGCCGCCGAGCTGGGCATCCGCCTGCGCCTGCCGCGCCCCCGCCCGCGCCTGCATCCGCCTGGCACGCCCGGCTCACAGCGCTGCAGCTGGCCCTGGAGCGGGGCGTACATCAGCTACGACGGGCAGGCGATGCCCTGCTGCATGGTGTCAACCCCTGATCGGGCCAACCTGGGCAGCCTGCTGGACGCGCCGGTGGAGCAGGTCTGGAACGGCGAGCGCTACACCCGGTTCCGCGAGCAGCTTGCCTCAGACACCCCGCCGGCGATCTGCCAGGCCTGTTCGATTTACCACGGCACATTTTAGTCGCCCGGAGCCGCCCATGCCCAGCGTTGATGTTCTGCTGCCCACCTGCAACCGCCCGGCCTCGCTGGTGATGTGCCTGGCGGGGCTGGCCGCGCAGAGCCTGCCAACCTTCCACCTGCTGCTGGCCGACCAGAGCGACCCGCCGGCGCTGGAGCAGCCGGTGGTGCAGGCGCTGCTGCGGATGATCGAAGCGCGCGGCGGCACGGTCGAGAGCCACCACCGCCTGCCCTCGCACGGCATCGCCGAGCAGCGCCACTTCCTGCTGGAGCGAGCCGGCGCGGATTACGTGCTGTTCATCGACGATGATATTTTCATCGAGCCGTGGGTGCTGGAGCGGCTGGTGGAGTTGATCCGCCGCGAGGGCTGCGGTTTCATCGGCGCTTTCGGGGCCGGGTTGAGCTTCCGCCAGGATGTTCGCCCAGACCAGCAGCAGATCGAGTACTGGGACGGGCCGGTGCAGCCGGAGGCGCTGGAACCAGACGGGCCGGGCTGGCAGCGCTGGCAGCTGCACCGCGCCGCCAACCTGTATCACGTGGCCCTGAAAGATGGGCTGCTGGGCGGCGCAGCCGCCGGCGGGGAACCGCCGCAGGTGCGCCTGTACAAAGTGGCCTGGGCCGCGGCTTGCGTGTTATATGACTGGCGCAAAGCGCTGCAGGTGGGCGGGTTCTCATTCTGGGAACGGCTGCCGCGCTATCACTCGGGCGAGGAAGTGCTGCTGCAGAACCTGCTGCAGCGCCGCTGGGGCGGCTGTGGGATGATCCCCTCCGGCGCATATTACGCCGAGCTGCCGTCGACTGTGCTGAACGAGCAGGGCACGGTCGACGGGCACGCGCTAGCGCTGCTGCCCGAGATGGTCAGCCGCTACGCCCCGCCAGGTTGAGCAGCGCGGGGCTGCAGGCCGCTCCGTTGACCAACACTTCGCCTCCGCCGCTGCTGGCAAGCCAGGACCCGGCCCCGCGCCGGGTGGCGGTGCTGCGCGCCTCGCGCATCGGGGATTTTATCTGCGCTACCCCGTTCCTGCGCCTGCTGCGCCGCACCCTGCCGCAGGCCGAGATCACGCTGATTACGCTGCCGATGCTGTGCCCGGCGGCCGCCCGACTGGACAGCCTCGACCGGGTAGCCGGGTTCCCCGGGTTCCCCGGGTTGGCCGAGCAGCTCTTCGAGCCGCGCCGGGCGCTGGCCTTCCTGCGCCGCATGCAGGCCCGGCGCTTTGACCTGGCGATCCAGCTGCAGGGCTCGGGGGTGTACGCCAACCCGTTCACGCTGCTGCTGGGCGCGCGGCGCACAGCCGGATTTGTGCGCCCTGGCGACCCGCCAGGGCGGCTGGACGCGGCCCTGCCGCTGCCGGACGCCGGGCACGAAGTGCAGCGCGTCCTGGCGATGGCGGACCTGCTGGGGCTGCCGCGGCCCGCCGGCCCGCCCCCGCCAACCGAGTTCCCGCTCTGGCCGCAGGATCATGCCGCCGCGGCGGCCCTGCTGGAAGGCGCCGCCCGGCCGCTGATCGGGCTGCACCCCGCGGCGCGCGACGCCACGCGGCGCTGGTCGCCGGCGCGCTTCGCTGCCGCGGCCGGGGAACTGCAGCGGCGCTGCGGCGGCACGCTGGTCGGCCTGGGCGAAGCGGCCGAAGCGCCGCTGGTTGAGCGCATCCTGCAAGACGCCCGCGCTCCGCAGCGCAGCCTGGCGGGCAAGACCAGCCTGCCGGCGCTGGGCGCGGTGATCCAGCGTCTGGACCTGCTGCTGACCAACGACAGCGGCCCGGCGCACATCGCCTACGCGCTAGGCGCTCCCACCGTGACGATCTTCGGCGGCGGCGATCCGCGCCGCTATGGCCCGCCCGCTCCTGGCCCGTTCCGGACGCCGGCTGCTCCGGCCGAGTGCCGCCCGTGCGGCTATGCCCGCTGCCCGGTCGGCGACGCCTGCCTGCAGGCGATCAGTGTGGAGCAGGTGGTTGAGGCGGCACTGCAGCTTCTGTGACCGGCAGCTGTGTATGCGCTCCGGCGCAAGCGGGCCGGCAGCTGCGCAAGCACGCCCGGCGCGAGCGGGCGGCGGCCCGGGCTGCGCACGCCGGCCCACCTGGCGCGGCCTGAGGGCGTCTACAGCGGGGCGATGTACACCAGCACGCCGATATAATGCGCCAGCGCCCCGAGGATGACAAAGATGTGCCACACCTCGTGGAACCCGAACACGCCCGGCTTGAAATTGAAGATGCGCGTCACATAGACCACCGCGCCCAGCGTATACACCACCCCGCCGGCGGCCAACCAGTACAGCGCCGGCAGCGGCAGCATCAGCAGCATCTGGCGCAGCGCCGCCAGGCACAGCCAGCCCATCACCACATAGATCCCAGCGCTTAACCAGCGCGGCGCGTTGATCCAGAACAACTTCATCACGATCCCAGCCAGCGCCAGGCCCCACACCGTGCCCAGCATACCCCAGCGCCAGGCGCCGGTCAGAAAGTTCAGGCAGAACGGGGTATACGTCCCGGCGATCAGCAGGTAGATGGCCGAATGGTCCAGCTTGCGCAGCGAGGTGATCACACGTGGGCCGGCCATCACCAGGTGATAGGCGGCGCTGGCGCCAAACAGCAGCACCAAGCTGACGCCGTAGATCGCCAGCGAGAGCGTCTTCCCCAGGCTGCCCCAGCCCACCACCAGCAGCGCCGTCAGTCCGACCAGCGCCGCCCCAGCTGCGGCCAGGTGGCTCAGACCGCTGAACGGATCACGCAGTTTTTTCATCATCTTTGCCGGCCCTCCCACAATCCAGAAAACATCGGGTAAGATTGTAACATGGAGGTGAACCGATGCTGCTACCGATGAAGCTGATCCCTGAGTACCGCCCATACGTGTGGGGCGGCGAGCGGCTGCGCCCCGGTCAAAAGACCGCCGAAGCCTGGGTGGTATACGAGCAGGACCGCATCGCCTCCGGTGCATATGCCGGGCGCACGCTGGCCGAGGCCGCGTCCGTCGAAGGGCCGGCCCTGCTGGGACGGCGGGCATTGGCCGCCACCGGGCTGCGCTTCCCGCTGCTGGTCAAGCTGCTGGACTGCGCCGACTGGCTCTCACTGCAGGTGCACCCCAACGACGCCCAGGCGCAGCAGATCGAAGGGCCGGGGATGTTCGGCAAGAACGAAGCCTGGTACACCATCGACGCCGACCCGGACAGCCGGCTGATGTGCGGCTTCAAGCCCGGCGTGACCGCCGGCGACCTGCCGGCGATCCTGCGCTCCACGGAAGTGGCCGAGTACGTGCTCAGCCACCCGGCCCAGCCCGGCGACACGATCTCGATCCGCCCCGGGTTGATCCACGCCCTGGGTCCGGGCCTGTTCATATACGAAGTGCAGCAAACCTCCGACCTAACCTACCGCGTCTTCGACTGGAATCGCCCTTCTGGCGGCAACCGCCCGCTGCACATCGATAAATCGCTGGCGGTGCTCGACCCGGCCGCGCCGGTCGATATCCGGCCCACCCCGCCGGTTGCGCCCGGTCTTCCGGCTGTGCTGATTGAGACAGCCTACTTCCGGCTGCAGCTGGTCAGCGGCGGAGCGCCGGTTGAGCTGTACCCCGCCGGGGAGACCTTCCACGCCATTACGGTGGTTGCCGGCGAATGCCGGGTGCTGGTTGACAGCAGCGGCTATGCGCTGTCGACCTTCGAGACCCTGCTGGTCCCCGCCGCGTGCGTGGCCTACACCATCGAAGCCCCTGCCGGGGCGCGAGTGTTGGTCGCCGGCGTGCCTTAAACGCAGCGCCCGGCGGTTACCGACCGTCGGGCGCTGCTCTTCCCCCACCAGAACCCTCGCCGGTCACCCGCGGATCACCCCCAGCACTTCGTCCCGCCGGCGCTCCATCTCTTCCTGCGTGGTCGCCTCCAGGTTCAGGCGCAGCAGCGGCTCGGTGTTGGACGAGCGCACGTTGAAGTGCCAGCTGGGATAGATCACCGAGATGCCGTCCAGCGCATACTGCTCGGCGTCGGCATAGCGCCGGGCCAGCTCGGTCATTTTAGCCTGCGGGTCGGCTACGCGCGAGTTGATCTCGCCGGAGATGAAATACTTCTCCTCCAGCGGGCGCAGCAGTTCCGACAGGCGCGCTCCGCGTTTGGAGAGCATCTCCATCAGCAGCAGCGACGGCAGGATGCCCGAATCGGCGTAGAAGAAATCGCGGAAGTAGTAATGCCCCGTCACTTCGCCGGCGAAGGCCGCGTCTTCCTGGGCCATGCGGCGTTTGATGAAGGCGTGCCCGACGCGCTCCATCAGCGGCTCGCCGCCCAGCCGGCGGATCTCGTTGGGCACCGCGAACGAGGCGCGCACATCGTACAGGATGCGCGCAGCGGGGTTTTTCTCCAGCATATAGCCGCCCAGGATGGCGGTCAGGAAGTCGCCCGAGACAAACTGGCCGCGGTCGTCGATGGTGAAGAAGCGGTCGCCGTCGCCGTCGAAGGCAAAGCCGATATCTGCCCGCTCTTCCACCACCCGGCGCTGCAGCTCGGCCCGGTTCTCCGGCTGCAGTGGGTCCAGCCCGTGGTTCGGCAGGCTGCCGTCCGGCTCCAGGTACAGCCCGATCAGTTCGACCGGCAGGCGGTCATACACCTGCGTGAGGATCGGCCCAACCATCCCGTTGCCGGTATCCACCACCACCTTCAACGGGCGCAGCGCCTGCGGGTCGATCAGCGACAGCACGCGCTCGATGAAGTCCTGCTGCATATCCTGGCGGCGCACCAGGCCGCGGCGGACCGGCGTGGTAAAGGCGTCCTGCTCGACCATGCGGCGGATATCCTGGATGCCCTCGTCGCCGCTGAGCAGGTAGGGCATCTTCTTGACCATCTTGAAGCCGCTGTATTCTTTCGGGTTGTGCGAGGCGGTCACCATCATCCCCGGGCAGCCCAGCGTGGCGCAGGCATAATAATACTGGTCGGTGCTGACCATGCCAATGTCGAGCACATCGGCGCCCTGGTCGGTCAGGCCGTGCAGCAGTTCGGCGTGCATCGCCGGGCCAGACAGGCGCATATCGCGCCCCACCACCACCTGCTGCGCCCCCAACAGGGTGACAAACGCCCGACCGACCTTGTAGGCGATGGCCTCGTTCAAGTCGCTGGGGTAGATGCCGCGAATATCATAGGCTTTGAAGATCGACGGGTTGACGTTCATCGTTAGAGCAGGTCCTTTCTGCCTTCGGCTTTCAGTTGGTCGACGATCTGTTTCACCTGCTGTTCCTGGTCTTTGGACATCACCAGCAGCGCATCCGGAGTGTCGACGATCACCAGGTCGCGAACGCCCAGCGTGGCGACCAGGCGCTTACCGCCGAACACCAGGCAGCTGCTGGTCTGCAGCGCCAGGTGCGGGCCGACAGCAATGTTGCCGTTTTCATCGGCGGGAAGCAGGTCGAGCAGGCTGCCCCAACTGCCGATATCGGCCCAGCCGATTTCGACCGGGATCACCGCCACCTGGGCGGCGCCTTCCATCACGCCGTAGTCGATGGTCTGCTTGGCCACCTGCGGCCAGATGCGGCCGATCACCGCCGGGTATTCGGGCGTGCCCAGCGCCGCGTCGACCTCCATCAGCTGGGCGTAGAAGGCCGGCATCTGGCGCTGGAACTCTTGCATCACCCGAGCCGCCTTCCAGATGAACAGGCCGCTGTTCCACGAATACGCGCCGCTGTCCAGCATCGCCGCGGCGGCCTGCGGGTTGGGCTTCTCGGTGAAGCGCAGCGCCCGGTAATAGGGCAGGCCGTTGAATTGGCCCAGGCGCTCGCCCTGGTGGATATAGCCGAAGCCGGTAGCCGGGTAGGTGGGGCGGATGCCGAGCGTCACCAGGTAATCCTGCTCGGCGGCCTGGCGGGCGGCGTCGAGCGACTGGCGAAAAGCGGCCGTATCGGCGATGAAATGGTCGGCGGTCACCACCGCCATCACCGCCTGGGGGTCCTGGCGCAGCAGGTGCACCGCGGCCAGCGCGATGGCGGGGGCGGTGCCGCGCCCGTCCGGCTCAACGATGAAATTCTCGGCCGGCAGCTCGGGCGTCTGCGCCGAAAGCAGGGCGACGTGCTCAGCGCGCGTCACTACCAGGATCTGCTGCGGGGCGAACAGCGGCGCCAGCCGGTCAACCGCGTGCTGGAACATGCTGCGCTCACCCACCAGGGTCAGCGCTTGCTTGGGCTGGCCTTCGCGGCTCAGCGGCCACAGTCGAGTGCCGGTGCCCCCGGCCATGATCATCGCGTAGTACATCGCATGCCCTCTCTTTCAGTGTGTTCTGTGGCCGCCTGCCCCGCGTCTGCAGCCTGCGCTGCGCCCGTCCGGCGGCGGTTGGATCCTCTATCCCCAGGCCAGCATCCTGGCGCTGATTTCCTTACACAGCTTGGCCGCCAGCGCAGCGGTCATCCCCAGTGGGTCACGCGTGGGGTTCAGTTCGACGATATCCGCCCCCACCAGCGGCCCCGGCAGCCCCTGGATGATGCTCAGCACGTCGCGCGTGCTGAACCCGCCCGGCTCGTGGTGCGAGACCCCCGGCGCAAAGGCCGGGTCGAGCGCGTCCAGGTCCAGCGACAGGTACAGCGGCCCATCCAGCGGCGGCAGGCAGCCCGGATGCCAGTCGCGCATCTCGATCACTTCCACGCCGAAGCGCTGCGCCTGGCGGCGCAGCGGCGGCGTGAGCGTGCGGATGCCGGCCTGCACCAGCCGCTTCACCAGCCCGGCCTCCATGATACGCGCAAACGGGCTGGCGTGCGAGTAGGGGTTACCGTCAAAAGTATCGTACAAATCGGGGTGGGCGTCCAGGTGCAGCAGGGTCAGCCCCGGGAAGGCCGGCCCGTAGGCGCGCAGCAGCGGGTAGGTGACCGAATGGTCGCCGCCCAGGGCCAGCAGGCGCTGCCCCAGGGCCAGCCGCCGGCGCGCTTCGGCTTCAATCTCGGTGAAAGCGCCGACATCGCCGGCGTCCAACCAATCCGCACGCTGCGAGAGGTCCAGCCCATCCTCGCAGCCCAGATTCATCGCCCCGCAGAACAGGGCTTCGCGGATACGCCCGGGGGCCAGCGCCGCGCCTCGCAAGAAGGAAGCGTTAGCGTCGAAGGGCAGTCCCAGCAGCGCCAGCGTGGGCGTGTTCGGTTGGGCGTCATCAACCATGTCCATAGTATACCGCTGATAACGGCGCTTGTCCCTGCACCCACCCGCCCTGGGCGGAAATTCAAAACTGCTTTTGGCCGGGTTAGCGCCCGGGCCGCCCAATTCGGATAATTATGGTAGAATTTTTGCCCAGAACATACTTTCGAACCACGCATAAAGGAGGCAGCGATGAGTGAAAAAGTGAAATTGTTCGTCGGCACCCGCAAAGGTGGGTTCATCTTCTCCAGTGATCTAGACCGCCGCCAGTGGCAGTCCAGCGAGATCTGTTTTCCCAGCTGGTACATGATGCACATGCGCCTGGACCCGCGCGATCAGCGGCTGCACACCGCCGTCAGCCACTTCGTCTATGGGCCGACCACGCATTACTCAGACGATTTCGGCGCCAGCTGGACTCAGGCGCGCCAGGTGCCGGCCTTCGAGCGGGCCTCGCGCCATCTGCGACCGTACGGCAGCCCGGAGGAGTATTTCCGGGCCGAAAAAGGCGAACCGGTAGACCGCAGCGGCAAAGAAGATGTCACCAAGGTCTGGAACATCACCCCAGCCGGCGCCGCCGAGCCGGGCAAGCTGTATGCAGGGGTCGAGCCGGGGGCGCTGTTCGTCTCCACCGATCGCGGCGAGACCTGGCAGCTCAACGAGCCGCTGTTCGATCACCCGCAGCGCCCTGATTGGGGACCGGGAGCCGGCGGGCTGTGCCTGCACACCATCCTGCCCGACCCGCATAACCCGCAGCGGCTGTGGGTGGGTATCTCGGCTGGCGGCTGCTATCGCACCGACGACGGCGGGCAGACCTGGCGCCCGGTCAACAAGAACGTGCGCGCCGATTACAACCCCGACCCCAACCCCGAGTTCGGCCACTGCGTGCATAAAATCGCCCTGCACCCAGACATCCCCGGGCGGCTGTACCAGCAGAACCACTGCGGGGTATACCGCAGCGATGACGGCGGCGAGAACTGGATCGACATCGGCGAGGGGCGGCTGCCCAGCCGCTTTGGCTTCCCGGTGGCGGTCCATCCGCACGACCCCAACAAGCGGTGATTTCAATTTGACGGATCTCCACCCCACCCCGGGACGGCCTTAATCGATATATAGCTCGATGCGGTCGTCTGCTTTCGTAGCCCCCCGGGTCACAATGCCGAACAGATCCAGGGCATCGATAACCCCCTGGCGCTGCTCGAGCGTGTAACATTCCAGATCCTCTCCAGCCAGTGAGCTGGAGAGGATCTTGATTCGCTCCAGCTTGTCATCGAAGGCCGCCGTGCGGGCCTGGCGCGCCTGGGCCTGGGCCAGCTCCTTGCGCAGTTCCCGGCGCTGGTTTTGCAGGGCCTGGCTGCGCCCGACCAGGATATCGGTGTCCATCTGGCCGATCTCGTACAGCTCGGCCAGGCGCAGCATGCGGCGCTCGACATCCGCCAGGCGCACCTGCACCTGGCGCACCCGGTCGTGCTCCAGCGTGGCCGCCACCTGCCCGGAATTGGCCATGCGGCTCCACTGCCGCTCGATCTCGCCCGGGATGCGCAGCACCCGCACCACCTCCGCCCACACCGTGCTCTCGACCCAATCCTGGCGCAGGCTGCGGTGGCACACGCACCGGTTATCGGGCTGCTTCTCGCGGTGCTGGCCGGCACAGGCGTAGTACCCGCAGCGGCCCGACT
>JBJSYW010000034.1:0-2619 GCA_046089985.1 Chloroflexota bacterium | reverse complement strand
AGCGGATCCGCCCGCTGTCATCCACGCTGCGTGTGCCCGGCTTGCCAACATCGTGATACAGGGCAGCCAGCAGCAGCAGCGCCTGCAGCGAACGCTCCGGGTTAAGCTGCTCGGCCAGGTGTTCGGCCAGCTGCCGGCGGTAGCGCCCCAGGCGCACCGAGACCAACCCCATGGTCCAGTTGGCCGCCGCCTGCGGGTCGTATTCGGCCCGCAGCACCTTCAGGATGCGCAGCAGCCATGCGGCGACGTGCAGGCTGTGTTCGTACACATCGTAGATATGCGGCGGCGACTGCAGCACGCCGCGCTCGGCGGCTAACTCGGGCAGCACAAAACTCAGCGCTCCCAGCGCCTCCAGGGTGCGCAGCGCCAGCGCCGGGCGCGGCCCGTCAAGCATCTTGAACAGCTCGTCGCGCAGCCGCTCGGGAGACACGTCTTCCAGCCGCGGCAGGGTGGCGCGGATCTGCCGGCGGGTGTCCGGCTCGATGCGCAGCTGCAAGTCGCAGGACAGGCGCACGGCGCGCAGGATGCGCAGCGGGTCGTTTGCCAGGGCGGTGGGGGCGCAGGCCCGCAGGATGCCCTGGCGGGCGTCCTGCACCCCGCCGGTGGGGTCGATCGCGGCCTGCGGATCGTCCAGGTTGATGGCGATGGCGTTGAGCGTGAAATCACGGTCGCGCAGGTCGCTTTCCAGATCTGCGCCGCGGTAGGCGCTGAAATCCAGCACCAGCCGTTTCTCGTCGGGCAGGTCCAGCAGCACGCGGCCGGTATCGCGAGCGGTGTCGAGGGCGAAGAATGCCCCGCCCAGCACATCGGCGGTGCGCCTGGCAACCGATAGCCCGCGCCCGGGCAGCGCAAAATCCAGGTCGTGGATCGGGCGGCCGAGCAGCAGATCGCGCACGCTGCCGCCCACCAGGTGCACCGGCTGCCCGCTGCGCTGGGCGGCGGCGCGCACGGCTTGCATGATCTCAGGGAACGGCAGCTCGATCAACCTGGGCCCCGGCTCATGGGTGGTAGCGGCTCAGATCGACCGTGGCGATGAACGGCAGGTTGCGGTAATACTCGTCCAGGTCCAGCCCGTAGCCGAAAACGAACTTATTGGGGATGCGGAAGCCGCAGTAATCCACCGGCACGGTCACTTCGCGCCGCTCGGGCTTATCCAGCAAGGTGCAGACGCGCAGGCTGCTGGGGTGGCGCGTGCGCAGCAGGTCGAGCACCGAAGCGATGGTATAGCCGCTGTCGACGATATCTTCGACCAGCACCACATTGCGGTTGTGGATTTCGTCTTTCAGGTCCAGGGTGATGCGCACCTGCCCGGTCGATTCGCGCGCCGATCCATAGGATGAGACCGCCATGAAGTCGAGCGTGTTGGGCACGGTGATATGGCGCATCAGGTCGGTCAGGAAGACCACCCCGCCGCGCAGGATGCAGATCAGGTGCAGATCCTGGCCCTGGAATTCTTGGCTGATCTGGACGCCCATTTCGGCGATGCGCGCCTGCAAGGTTGGCTCATCGACCAGGATTTCGCCGATAAATTCATGGTAGTCTTGCATCTTGCCTCCTTACCTGGGAACCTCGTGATGTTTGCGGCAGCGCGCTTCGTACAATTCCGCTGCGCCGACGATGACGACCGGGTCGTGATAGCGGGCGGGTTTGCCGTCCACCAGGCGTTGGGTGCGGCAGGCGGCCTCGCCGCACACCATGCAAATGGCGTGCAGCTTATCCAGCACTTCCGCCTTGGCCATCAGCGTGGGCATTGGGCCAAACGGCTCGCCGCGGAAGTCCGTGTCCAGCCCGGCGATGATCACGCGGATGCCGCGCTCGGCCAGCTTCTGGCTGAGGGGGATGATTTCGTCGTCGAAGAACTGGGCTTCGTCAATACCGACGACGGTGGTATCGGCCTTCAGGCAGGCCAGGATCTCGCCGGCGGTCTGGATCGGCCGGGCGTCAAATTCGCCGCCGGCGTGCGAAGTCACTTTTTCCACGGTATAGCGGCTGTCAATGGTGGGCTTGAAGACCTGCACCTTCTGGCGGGCGATGGTCGCCCGGCGCAGGCGGCGGATCAGTTCATCGGTCTTGCCGCAAAACATTGAGCCGGTGATGACTTCAATTGAACCAGTGTGGTGCTTCATACAATTCCTTGTGCAGATAAGATAAAAAGTATTTTACTATAACAAAAGGGCCGCCCCAGTGGATCTTGGGGCGGCCCTTATTAAGCGAACGAAAAACTCAGGCGGCGTCGGCAGCCGTTTCGGGCAGCTCGTAGCCGAACTGGCGCAGGCGCTTCTTCATATCGGCCATAGCCTTGCGGCCAAAGCCGTCGATCGACAGCAGCGAGGCTTCGCCTTCGTTGAGCTTGTTCAGCACGTCGCCAACGGTCAGCACGCCGGCCGCAGACAGGGCTTCGGTGGCGCGGGCGCCCAGGTCCATCTCGGTCAGCGGGCGGTCCAGCGAAGTGCGGGCAGCCGCGCGGGCTTCGACTTCGGCAATGTACTGCTGGCGGGCCTGCAGCTTCTTGTAGAAGCGGTCCACCCGCAAGGTCATCCGCACTGACGTGTGCTCCAAGTGCCACCCGTTCTTCACCGGTGAGCAGCGCATCGTCGACACCGAAGGCCAGGTGGACCG
>JBJSYW010000033.1:0-2920 GCA_046089985.1 Chloroflexota bacterium | reverse complement strand
GGCTGGAGACCAAGCTGCGCCACAAGATCGGCCAGATCCAGCGCACCGAGCGCCTGCTCGAAACACTGCCGGAAGAGCAGAAGCCGGCCTTCCGCGCCCTGCTCGAGGAAGCGTGCGCCCACCGGGATGAGATCCAGCACGAACTGGACGAGCTGTACCGCCTGCTGGAACAGCACACGCCCCAGGCCTGAGCCTCCTAATGACCCTTTCCGCCACCCCCACCTTGACCGAGGTTGAAGCCCTGGCGCGCCATGCCGGGGAGATCCTACGCTCGGGCTACGGACAGAGCCTGCGCGTCTACCACAAAGGCGCCATCGACCTGGTGACCGAATACGACCGGCTGTCTGAGGAATACCTGGTCGGCGAGGTGCGCCGGCGCTATCCGGCGCATTCAATCATCGCCGAAGAAGGCGGGCGCACTGCCGGGCAGCCGGACCGTGTCTGGCACATCGACCCGCTGGATGGGACGGTCAATTTTGCCCACGGCATCCCCATCTTCAGCGTGACGATCGCCTATGAAGAGCAGGGCGCGCTGCGGTTGGGCGTGGTATACGACCCGATGCGCGACGAACTGTTCAGCGCCGAGGCCGGGCAGGGGGCGCGCCTGAACGGCGAGCCGGTCCACCCGTCTGAAGCCGACGATCTGGACCAGGCCCTGCTGGTGACCGGCTTCCCATACGATATCCGCACCAGCCCGCAGAACAACCTGGATAACTACGCCCGGCTGGCCCGGGTCAGCCAGGGCGTGCGCCGGCTTGGCTCGGCGGCGCTGGACCTAGCCTACCTGGCCTGCGGGCGCTTCGACGGCTATTGGGAATTAAAGCTGAACTCGTATGACTGCGCCGGCGGCGGCCTGGTGGCGCTGGAAGCGGGGGCAGTGGTGACCAACTCGCAGGGCGACCCGCGCTTTTGGGCCCCGCCCTGTTCGATCATCGCGGCCGCCTCGGCCCGCCTGCACCGGCAGCTGCTTGAAATGACCAGCGGGTGACCCCGGGTCAGCGCAGCAGCCGCTCCAGTTCCGACAGGTCAACCCGGGAGGTCATGTCCAGGCTGAGCGGGGTGACCGACACTGCCCGCTTGACGTTCAGCACATGCGCATCGGTATCCGGGCGGTCATTTTCATGGTCATCAGCCCGGCGATAGTTAATGCGCCCCGGCTCATCCCAGGAACTGCGCGATGGCTTCGATGTGAGGTAGTAGGGCCGGCGCGTCAGGCGCGTGACCTCCCACGGGGTGTCGAGCGCGGCTTCAGCCGGCACATCCACCTTCAGCACGTCGATATCGAACGGCATGCGCCGTTCGAGCAGCAAGCGGGCGAAGTGGACGGTAAATTGCGCCGCCACGGCAAAATCCACTTCCAGGGAGTGCGAGTAGTAGTGCTGCGGCTCGGTCTCCAGTGAAACAGCCAGCGCCGGGATACCAAAAGCCGCCGCCTCCAGGGCCGCCCCGACCGTGCCCGACATGCTGACCCCAGTGCCGATGTTCTCGCCGTAGTTGATCCCCGAAACCACCAGGTCGGGCGGCTGGGGCAGGATCTCCAATACGGCGTGCTGCACCACCTGGGCCGGCGAACCGCCCACCGAGTGGACTTTCCACGGCTGCTCGTTGACCATCACTTCTTTGACGGCGATGCGGCAGTCGGCGTTGGAGGGCACACTGCGCCCGGCGCCAGAGAACTGGTCGCGCGGCGCGGCGACATGCACAAAGCCCAGCGCTGAAAGCGCCTGCGCGGCGGCCCACAGCCCAGGCGAGATAATTCCATCATCGTTGGTTAAAGAATTTGCTTCACGGGCGGATATTATAACCCAGTAAAAGAAGAGGAAGCCATCCCGCTGAGGATGGCTTCCTCTTCTTGAGGCGCTTAGAAAGGGCGCGGGGCTGCGCCGGCCAGATAGCCGAAGCGGGCGATAAACTGGTCGGGCGTCAGGTTGGTAAGCGCGGCCAGGCGCTCGAACAGCCGGCGGTCGCCGGCGTGCTCGGGTTTCAGGCGCGCCATGGTCTTGAAGCTGGAACGGTAGCGGTACGAGGCGATATCCACCATGCGGACGCCGGTGCGCCCGGTCTCCGGGTCGATCATCTGGTCGTAGGGGATCGGCACCACCTGGTTATGCTGCAGCGTGATGATAGCGTTTGTGCCGCCGCCCAGCAAGAAATCCACCGCCGCTTCCCCCAGCGTGCGGGTGTACTCCACATCGAAGGCGTTGGGCGAAGCGCAGCGCAGCTCATAACCAAGCACGTGCTTGATCAGGCGCACCTGCACGCCCAGCTGCTGCAGTTCGTGGTCCAGGTTGCGCTTCAGGATATCCAGGAAGTTGACCTCCGCCAGGCGGATATGACCGTGCTCGTCGCGCTCGACGTTGTCCAGCGCTTCCAGGTCGTCATGAGCCAGGTTTTCCAGGATGCCCTCGGCCAGGATCGCCACGCCGTAGCGCTTTTGATCCAGCATGCGCAGCAGCACCGAAGCGGCCAGCGTGTCCACCACCTCTTGCAGGCGGATGGGACGCCCGGCCCATTCCTCCGGGATCAGCGTCACGCTGGCCACTGCGCTGGTGCCGATGCCCAGCGCCAGGTGCCCGGCCTTGCGGCCCATCGTCAGCACCAGGAACCAGTGCTGGTTGGTAGCAGCGTCGCGCTTCAGGTTCATTGCCAGTTGGGTGCCCAGGGCACGCGCCGTTTCAAAGCCAAAGGTAGGGATATCTTCCGGCAGCGGCAGGTCGTTGTCGATGGTCTTGGGCACATGCGCCGATGCCAGCCGGATGCCCATCGTCTCTTGGGCGTAGCGCGCCACGCGTGACGCCGAGAAAGCGGTATCGTCGCCGCCGATCGAAACCAGCGCGCCGATGCCCGCCTCCTGCAGCGCGGTGACACAGTTGTGCATCGCCTCGGCCGAGCGGGTGGGGTTAGCGCGGGCGGTGTGCAG
>JBJSYW010000032.1:0-3720 GCA_046089985.1 Chloroflexota bacterium | reverse complement strand
TACATCTGCCGCAAAACCCTGATGGGCGAGGGCCGCTGCTTCCAGCGCGTGGAGATCGCGCTGGTATTCGACGGCAGCCACCGGGTGATTGACCGGGAAATTACAGGTGGGGAATTTGTCGATGTAGAATGACGCCGCGGTTCCTGAAACCTAAAAATATCCCAGGCGGGAAGGACATTTCTCCCAAATTGCGAGGACTGCTGCCTGGTGACAGTGCTCCCGCCAGGCGGTATCCTATGCGTACAAATTGCCCCGACTGCTGCACACAGCACAAGGGTGGGTACCAGGGAATGCCGTTAAGTTTGGTGGATTGGGTATCAGGAGGTAGATCGTGAACAGCCTGTCTCGTTCAACAGCAATAAAGATTGCCGCCGGGGTGTCGTTCATCCTCAACTTGTTCAGCGCAGTGGCCGGTCTGCTGCTGCTGCCGGCTGGCGCATCGGCGAACAACAGCAACCCCGAGTCGATCCCCTACGGCGTGCTGATGCTTGGCACGATTATGGGAGTGATCGGCATTGTCGCCGCTTACGGGGCGTGGAAGCAGCAGCGCTGGGGTGTGGTGCTGACCATCCTGGTCAACCTGGTGAATGGTCTGTCGGCTGCGCCGGGCATCCTCTTTGCGCCGACCACGCCGTTATTCATCAGCGCCCTGGCAACCGTTGTTGGCGGGGTAATCATCATTGTGCTGTGCCTGTGGCCGGGCCGCCAGGCGGCCGCGGTCTGAAACGGCCTGCGCCGGATGGTGTGCGGACCCAGGCCGCACGCCATCCGGAAATTTCCTTGTGTGGGATAATGAAGCGATGCGGCCGATTTGGGTAAATATGGACTCGGATGCGCTGCTGAGCCGGTTGTTGACCGGCCTGCTGATGGCCGGCTACGCCGCGCTGGTGTATGTGGTTACGATCGGGGCGTTTAACCTGGCCCCGCTTACTGATGTCAGAGACGACTTTTCCCCACCGTGGTGGCAAAACGCCCTGGCTATCGTAGCGCTCACCCTGACCGCCCGCCCGGTTTATCTACGCGTGCGCGCCGGCGTGCGGGCGGTGATCTTCAGCCACCCCGGCGAACCTTTCCCAGCCCTGGCGCAGCTTGACCAGCGCATCGAAACCGCCCCCTCCCCGCACACCATCCTGCCGGAGATCGCCGCCTCGCTGGCGCAGATTCTGCGCCTGCCCTATGTGCGCATTGAAGCGCTGCCGCCAAACCCGTCGGCCGGAAGCCGCGCTGCCGCAGAAGCCCAACCGTTAGCCGGTGAGTATGGCCGGCCCCCGGCCGGCGCGGATCTAATCCAGACCGGGCTGAACTACCAGCAGGCCGCCATCGGAGCGCTGTACGTCGCGCCGCGCCGCCCCGGCGAGCCATTGACCGGCGACGAGATGCGCCGGCTGAACGACCTGGCCCGGCATGTGGGCGTGGCGCTGTACGCCGCCCGGTTGGGCGACGACTTGCAGCACGCGCGTGAGCGCCTGGTGATCGCCCGCGAGGAGGAGCGCCGGCGCATCCGCAACGATCTGCACGATGGGCTGGCCCCCACGCTCTCCTCGCTGCAGCTGCAGTTGGGGCTGCTGTGGAACCTGATCCAGAAGGACCCCGGGCAGGCGCAGGAGATGATCGCCGAGATGCGGAGCGACCTGCAGGATGCCACCGGTGAGATCCGCCGGCTGGTGTATGACCTGCGCCCGCCGATGCTCGACGAATTGGGGTTGGCCGGGGCGCTGCAGAACATCAAGTTCCCCGACCCGGCCGCCTGCTTCGAAGTCCACGTCCAGGCCGGCCTGCCGCGCCTTTCGGCGGCGCTGGAGGTGGCCGTATACCGCATCGCCGGCGAAGCGGTGCATAACGTGCTCAAACACGCCCAGGCAAAAACCTGTGTGCTGACGGTTTCGGTCGACGCCGGCCGGCTGACGCTCAGCGTGAGCGATGACGGGCAGGCCTCCCTGGAAGATCGCCAGGCCGGGGTGGGGCTGAACTCGATGCAGGAGCGCGCCGCCGAACTGGGTGGAACGCTGCTGGTGCAGGGCTGTGAAGGCGGGGGGACGTGTGGGACGGCGGTTTTCCCGCTGGATCCCTAGCCGAGGAGAGGAGCGTTTGCAGATGGAACCGCTCACCGTTTTGATTGCCGACGACCACCCGGTGTTCCTCAAGGGCCTGCGGGCGCTGCTGGCATCCATGCCCGAAGTGGAACTGGTGGGTATGGCAGCCGGCGGCAGCGAAGCCGTGCGCCTGGCCGAGCAGCTCCAGCCGGATGTGGTGTTGATGGACTTGCAAATGCCTGGCGGCGGCGGGCTGCCGGCCATCCGCCAGATTGTGCAAACCAGCCCGCACATCCGCATCCTGGTGGTGACAATGTTTGAAGATGATGATTCGGTGTTCGCCGCTATGCGCGCCGGGGCGCGCGGCTACGTATTGAAAGACATGGATGACGACGAAATCAGCCGGGCGATCCGGGCGGTGGGCGCGGGGGAGGCGATCTTCAGCCCGGCGATCGCCGAGCGCATGATGCGCTTTTTCTCGGCCCGCCCACCGCTTTCGGCCGGCCTGTTCCCCGAGCTAACCGTCAGCGAGCGCAGCGTGCTGCGGCTGATGGCCCAGGGGGCGAACAACGACGCCATCGCCCAGGCGCTGAGTTTCAGCTCCAAGACCGTGCGCAATTATGTGTCGAACATCTTCAGCAAGCTGCAAGTGGCCGACCGCGCCCAGGCGATTGTCAAAGCCCGGCAGGCCGGGCTGGAATGACCGGGCGGCGGCAGATGGATGGAGGCTTCAAGGAGCGATGATCGACTCTCCTCTATGGACGGAAGATCCCGATTGGGTGGAACAGGCCCAGGCGTGGATTGTGGCCCAGCTGGCCCGGGCCGGCCGGCGGCCGAGCGGCCCGCCGGTTCAGCTGCGCCGGCAGGTCTGGTCGCAGGTGCTGGAGATCCCCTGCGAGGGCGGTAAATTCTACTTCAAGGCGGTTGCGCCGCAGGCCCTCTACGAAGTGCGCCTGGCCCAGGCACTGGCGGCCTGGGAAACGCAGCTGGTTTTGCCGGTGCTGGCTGCCGATCTGCGGCGCGGCTGGCTGCTGATGCCCGACGGTGGGCCGCGTCTGCGTGAAGCGATCCGCTCGACCGGCAGCGCCGACCTGTGGGGTGAGTTTTTGCTTCGCTACGCCGGCTTCCAGCAGCGCCTGGCGGCGCGCCTGCCAGAACTGCATGATTTGGGCGTGCCCGACCAGCGCCTGGAGCGGCTTCCGGCGATCTTTCAAGATCTGCTGGCCGGCCGGGAATTCCTGCTCTTTGGGATGGAAAACGGGCTGACGGATGATCAGTACGCCCGCCTGCAGGGCCTGCCTGCCCGCCTGCAGATCCTGATCGAGCGGTTAGCCGGCTTTGGCCTGCCCGCCACGCTTAACCAGAGCGACCTGAACGATGCCAACATCTTCTACACCGAGCGGCGCGATGGGTGGCGCTTTGCCATGTACGATTGGGGCGATGCCAGTCTCGGCCACCCGTTCTGCTCGCTGCGGGTGCCGCGCGTCAGCATGGAGATCAGCCTGGGTTGGGAGGATGAATGGGACGCCCGCGGCCTGCCCTACATCGACGCGTATCTGCAGGCCTGGGTGCAGGCCGGACAGGGCCGCTGGACGCTGCCGCAGCTGCAGCACGCCTACCGGCTCTCGATGCCGTTGGCGTCGATCGGGCGCGCGATGGAGTGGCGCCGGGCGATTGCCGGCGCCAC
>JBJSYW010000031.1:0-3095 GCA_046089985.1 Chloroflexota bacterium | reverse complement strand
CCAGCTGCAGCAGGTCGTCGCGGCGCAGGACGTACAGATCGGCCACGTCGCGCACCAACCCGGCCGCCACCAGCTGCTCGACGATGCGGATGCCTGCGCCGACGATATCCATCGCGCCGCGCGAGACAAAGTGCTCCAGGTTGCGCACCAGCTGGGCCGGGCAGGAGGCGTTGACGCAGAACCAGTAGATCTCGCCCGGCAGCTGCTCGGCGGGCTGGCCACACGCCGGGCAGACGCTGGGCGGGCTGTAAACCTGCTCGTCGCCGGTGCGCAGCGCCTCCACCGGGCCGATCACGTAGGGGATCACCTCGCCGGAACGTTTGACGCGCACGTAATCGCCGACACGGATATCTTTGCGCTGGATATCGTCGAAGTTGTGCAGGGTGGCTTGACGCACGATCACCCCGCCCACCTCGACCGGCTCAAGCATCGCATAGGGGGTGAGCACGCCGGTGCGCCCCACGTTGACGCCGATGCCCAGCAGGCGGGTGGTGACCTCGCGGGCTGGGTACTTGAAGGCGATTGCGCCGCGCGGGTCTTTGCCGACGAAACCCAGGTCGCGCGCCAGCGCCAGGTCGTCGATCTTGATCACCACCCCGTCCACCTCAAAGGGCAGCTCAAAGCGGCGCTCGGCCCAGGCCAGGCAGGCGGCGATGGCGTCTTCGATATCGGTGTGGCGCGTGGCGTGGCGGGTGACCGGCAGACCCAGGTCGCGCAGGTACTGCAGCAGGCCCCACTGCGTGCCGGGGGTGGGCACGCCGGCGCTGCACACCTGGTAGGTGAGCCGGTTGAGCGGGCGACCGGCGGTGATCGATGGGTCGAGCTGGCGCAGCGATCCGGCGGCGGTATTGCGTGGGTTGAGATAGGTCTTTTCACCGGCCAGCGCCAGACGCTGGTTCAACGCTTCGAAATCGCGCACGTTCATGAACACCTCGCCGCGCACCACCAGGCGCTCCGGCGGTTGCGGGCCATCCGGGTCCAGCGGCAGGCGCAGCGGCAGCGAAGGCAGCGTGCGCAGGTTGTTGGTAACGTCTTCGCCCACCACCCCGTCGCCGCGGGTGGCGCCCTGCACAAAGCGGCCGTTCTCGTAATGCAGCACCACCGACAACCCGTCGATCTTCGGCTCGATCACAAAAGCCGCCGCGGCCAGGCGGTCGTCGATGCGCAGGATGCGTTCGTACCAGGCGCGCACGTCGTCGGCGTTGAACGCATTGGCCAGGCTCAGGATCGGGGCGGGGTGCTCGACCTTGGTGAAACGCTCCGATGGGCGGCTGCCAACCCGCTGCGTGGGCGAGTCAGGCGTGACCCAATCGGGATGCTCGGCTTCGATGGCGCGCAGTTCGGCCAGCAGCTGGTCGAACTGGCTGTCGCCGATCAGCGGCTCGTCGAGCACGTGGTAGCGGTAGTTGTGGAAGCTGACCTGCCGGCGCAGCTCTTCCAGGTGACGGTGAAGCTCGGTAAGATCGTTCGGATCGCTCATAACGGGTATGCTCCGCAGTCGCCAGGGTCAGGAGGCGGCGACCACCGGCGGCTCAGCGCCGGGCGCCGGAACCTGGGCCACCTCTGAAACGGCGAAATTATACAGCGCCAGCTGCACCAGCGTGATCCACACCAGGTCGGCCAGCAGCAGGTGCACCAGCTGCATCCAGACCGGGGCCAGCAGCAGCAGGTTAACCACCCCCGCCAGCAGTTGGGCCACAAACAGGCCAAACAGCAGCCCGCACAGGCGGCGGATGGCCGGGTTGGCGCGGAACAGCACCAGCAGGCCGGCCAGGAAGGTCACGTACAGCCCCACCAGCACGGCGATCAACGGGTGCCAGACGCGCAGCCGCACCAGGAAATGGGCCGTGGCTTCGAAGTCCTGGGCGATGCCTTCAGCCAGGCTGCCGGCTGGAAAGAGCGTATCCCCCAGCGCGGTGACCGCCCCGCTGACGCCCAATAGCAGCATCAGCAGGAAAGCCAGACCGAACAGCCAGCGCCCCGCGCCGTGGCCGCGGAAGTGCACTGGCTCCCCGCCGCCGCCCCAGTGCACGGTCATCACCAGCGCGGCCAGCAGCAAGAAGGTATTGATCAGGTGCACGCCCATCGAGATCACCCGCCCCACCGACTGGTCCACCCCGGTCCACTCGAACAACACCAGCCCCGCGCCCACCAACGCTTCGGTGATGATGAAGACGGTCGACAGCACCGCCCCCAAGCGGGCCGGGTGGCCCTTGGGGAACAGGCGCAGCGCCCAAACCAGCATCGCCAACACCAGCAGGAAGGCCACCCCGCTGGTCAGGCGGTGGGCCAGCTCGATCAGCGTCTCGACCTGCGGAGCGCGCGGCAGCACCTGGCCGTTGCACAGCGGCCAATGGCTGCCGCAGCCGGCTCCGGAACCTGTGGCGCGCACAAAAGCGCCCCACAGGATCACTGCCAGGTTAAAGACCACGACCACCCGGGCAAAGTTGGTAAATTTTCCAGACTGCATCGAAACTCCAGCGCTCATGAGAAACCTCGCACGCGGCTAGAACAGCTTCGGCTGCTGCGGCGGAGCGAACGGCTGCACCGGCAGACCGGCGATCTCCTTGAACTTGTTGGCGGTTGCGGCGGCAAAACCGGCGTAATCGTTGTTGAAGAACCCATACACGCTGCGCTCTCCGCCGCGTTCTTCGATCTGCGCCAACCAGCGGCGCAGCTCGGCGGTGCGGTCCAGCCGCTCGTGGGTGTGCTGCTTAAAGCTGCCGTGTTCGCCGATCCAGCGGATATACAGGAACGGCGCGGTCGGGTAGATCACCGCCGGCAGATCAGGATATTCAGTGGCGGCCCAGGCCACGCCATACCGGCGCAGGCGGCGGGCCAGTTCCGGTTCTGCGCCGTCTTCGGCTGCAGTGTACCATGACGCGTGGCGAACTTCAACCGCAAAGCGCAGCTCGCGCGGCAGGCCAGACAGGGTCTCCTCCAGCACGTCCAGGTTCTGGGCGCTGAACGAGGGCGGGAACTGGAACAGCAGCACGCCCAGCTTCTCATCCAGCGCCCGCACGCGCTCGATAAACTCGTGCAGCCCCGCATCCACGCCGCGCAGGGCGGCGTCGTGGGTCAGCTCACGCGGCACC
>JBJSYW010000030.1:0-3685 GCA_046089985.1 Chloroflexota bacterium | reverse complement strand
CGCTGGGCACCACCGGGGCCACGTTGGTCGAATATTACGTGGGCAGCAGCATCGGCGAACTGGCCGGGTTTGAGCGCTGGAGGGCGCGCCTGCCCTTCCGCCTGGGCCGGCTGCCGGTCAGCTCGCCGCTGTTCCTGCTGGCGGTGCGCACCTTCCCGGGTTATGGCTCCAAATTCGTCAGCCTGGCAGCCGGCATGTACCGCGTGCCGCTCTTCACCTACACCTGGACCGCGCTGCTCTCCAGCCTGTTCGGCGCGCTGCTGGTGGTGCTGGGCGCATATGGGCTGCTGCAGCTGATCTGAGCGCCGCTCTCACACCCAAGGGTTGAAATCGGCCGCGTTGAGTACGTCCCGCAGCGCCCAACGCGAGCGCAGGTTGAACTTAACCAGCAGGTTGTGCACGTGCGACTTGACCGTGGTGGTGGCGATGCCCAGCTCGGCGGCGATCTCGTCGTTGGACAGGCCGCGGCGGATGCCCCAGGCCACCTGCAGCTCGCGGCCAGTCAGCACCGGCCAGCCGGCTTCCGCCGGCTCAGGCCGGCTCGTCTCAGCCAGGTAGCCGCCCTGGCCCGCGCCCGGCTGCAGCCCGGCAAACAACCGGCCGAGAATCTGTTCCAGCAGTCTGCGCCACTCCATACCCGGGATTATACCAGAACAAAAGTTCCACAAAGCGCCGGCGCGCTCGTCCTATCAAAAATGCACTGTTCTGTTATAATAGGGTTAATCGAATCATACGCTCCCTGGGAGGAGTAAGCGCCGCAGCCGCTGACCAGAGAAGGCCGGCCGCAGGTTGGAAGCCGCCGCAGCCATGCAGCGCCGAACGTCGCCCGGGGTATACTGCCGAAGAAATCGCCCGCCGCACTGGCGCTCGAGAATAGACCGGCACGGGAAAGCCCGTTACAGCACAGCTCTGCTCGGCCGGTATGGTCCGCCGGAGCGTCGAGTGCGCCGCACACTGCGGCGAATTGAGGTGGTACCGCGGAAGCTGCCTTCCGTCCTCGTGGACGGGAGGCTTTTTAATTCACCGGAGCGGTCGGTTTTCGGGCCACATCGGCCTGACAGAAAGGATATCGGATGACATCTTTATCATTTCCCGAACTGCGGGCGGCGATGTTCGAGCACTACAATGCCGGGCAGTATGCCGAAGCGCTGGCGCTGGTCAACCGGCATGCCCCACACCTGCCCCAGTATCGCTCGCACACCCTGATCTGGCAGGTATGCCTGCAGGCCGTCAGCGGGCAAGCCGAGGCGGCGCTGCGCACGCTGCAAGAGGGTCTGGACCAGGGGCTGTGGTACGCCCCCAGCGCGCTGCGCGGCGACAGCGACCTGGCTGGGCTGCAGGGCCACCCGGAGTTCGAGCGCATGGTGGCGCACTGCACCGAGCACTACGAAGAGGCCAGCCGCCGCGCCCGCCCCGGGCTGACCGTGATCGAGCCGGAGCAGGCCCAACCGCCCTACCCGCTGCTGATCGCCCTGCACGGGCGCGGCAGCAGCATGGCCGAGGCGGCCGAAACCTGGAACACGCTGGCCGACCACGGCTGGTTGGTGGCGCTGCCGCAGTCGTCGCAGCTGATCGGACAGGAAGCGTACACCTGGGACGACCCGCGCCAGGCCGAGGCCGAGCTGGCCCAGCACCTGGAGCAGCTGCACCGCGAGCACACCTTCGACCCGCAGCGCGTGGTGCTGGCGGGCTTCTCGCAGGGCGCCGGCCTGGCGATCTCGCTGGTGATCCAGGGGCTCATCCCGGCAGCCGGGTTCATCGCCGTCGCTCCCTACTTGCGCGAAGTCGACGCGCTGCTGGAGCAGCCAGCCGAGCCGCCCGCCCATCCGCCCTACGGCGTGATCATCACCGGCGCGTACGACCCCGAACAGGAGATGTTCGAAAAGATTGAGCGCCTGCTGCAGCAGCGCCGCCTGCCCTACCGGCGCATCGATTACGAAGACCTGGCCCACGACTACCCACCGGATTTCCTGGCCCTGCGCCAGGAATCCCTGGAAATCATACTCAAAACGAGGCAAGCATGAGCGAATACACCCTACCCAAAACCTACGACTTCCACGCCACCGAGCAGCGCATCTACGCCTGGTGGGAGAAGAGCGGCTACTTCAAACCCGCCAGCGACCCGCAAAAGCCAGACTTCGACCCGAGCAAAGAGCCGTTCGTGATCTCGATCCCGCCGCCCAACGTAACCGGCGAGCTGCACCTGGGGCATGCCATGTTCGTGTCGATGGAAGACCTGATGATCCGCTACCACCGCATGAAAGGCTATTCGGCGCTGTGGGTGCCGGGCAGCGACCATGCCGGCATCGCCACCCAGCTGCAGGTCGAGAAATCGCTGGCCAAAGAAGGGCTGACGCGTGAGGGCATCGGGCGGGAGGAGTTCCTGCGCCGCACCTGGGCCTGGAAAGAAACCTACGGCGCGCGCATCACCAGCCAGATCCGCCGCCTGGGCGCATCATGCGACTGGGACCGCGAGCGCTTCACCCTCGACGAGGGCCTGTCAAAAGCAGTGCGCGAGGCCTTCGTGCGCCTGTACGAGAAGGGCCTGATCTACCGCGGCCCGCGGCTGATCAACTGGTCGCCGGGGCTCAAGACGGCCGTCTCGGACCTGGAAGTGGAATATTCCGAGGAGCCGGGCACGCTGTATTTCTTCAAGTACATGCTGGCCGACGACCCCGACGCCTACCTGCCGGTGGCGACCACCCGCCCGGAGACCATCCTGGGCGACGCTGCGTTGGCGGTGAACCCGGAGGACGAACGCTACACACAGTACATCGGGCGTGAGGTGCTGGTGCCGATCCTGGGCCGGCGCATCCCGATTATCGCCGACGCTGCAGTGGAAAAGGAGTTCGGCGGCGGGGCGCTGAAGGTGACCCCCGGTCACGACCCGACCGACTTCCAGATCGGCGAGCGCCACCACCTGCCGGTGATCTCGATCCTGGATGAGGCCGCCCGCATCAACAGCAGCGGCGGCCCCTACCAGGCCCTGGACCGCTACGAGTGCCGCAAGCGCATCTGGGAAGATATGCGCGCCGCCGGGTTGGTGCTGAAAGAGGAGCCGTACAAGCTCAACGTGCCGCGCAGCCAGCGCGGCGGCGAAGTGGTGGAGCCGATGGTCTCGACCCAGTGGTTCGTGCGCATCCAGCCGCTGGCCGACGCGGCCCTGGCCGCGGTGCGCGACGGGCGCATCCGCATCGTGCCCGAGCGCTTCACCAAGGTCTACTATAACTGGCTGGAGAACATCCAGGATTGGTGCATCTCGCGCCAGCTGTGGTGGGGGCACCGCATCCCGGTGTGGTACTGCGACGCCTGCGGCCAGATGACCGTCGCCCGCCAGGACCCGAGCCACTGCGCTCACTGCGGCAGCGCCGCGCTGCGCCAGGACCCCGACGTGCTCGACACCTGGTTCTCGTCCGGGCTGTGGCCGTTCTCAACCCTCGGCTGGCCCGACCAGACCGCCGACCTGAAGTACTTCTACCCAACCTCGATCATGGAGACCGGCTACGACATCCTGTTCTTCTGGGTGGCGCGCATGATCATGTCGGGCCTGGAATTCACCGGCGAGATCCCCTTCCACACCGTCTACCTGCACGGGCTGATCCGCGACGAGCACGGGCGCAAGATGAGCAAGAGCTACGGCAACGTGATCGACCCGCTGATCGTGATGGACGAACTGGGCACCGAC
>JBJSYW010000029.1:0-6535 GCA_046089985.1 Chloroflexota bacterium | reverse complement strand
CCGGTCCGGCGATCACCTGCCCGTCCAGCCCGGCCAGGTAGGTCTGGCCCGGCTCGCGAAAGCCGGTCTGGTCGTTAAAGAGCGTATCCAGGCGGGCGGTCTTGGCCCGGCCGGCCAGCACCCCCACCAGCTGGCCGCCGGCGGTCTGGATCGGGTAAGACGCAAACAGCAGAGTCAGCCCTTCACCACGCGAGTACTCCGGCGTGCTGATGTAGGCGTCTTTCTGTCCTTCCAGGAAGAACTGGCGCGCGCTGAAATCGCTGCCTTCGCGCGGACGAGCGGTGGCGACCACCACCCGCCCGCTCTGATCGAGCAGCATGAACTCATCGTAGTTCTGCGACTGGACCAGCAGGTTGACCAGGCGGGTGCGCAGGCGGCTGCGGTTGGCGGCGGCGGTGCGGGCGTCCTCGGTGCTGTCGGGGTTCAACACGGCCTGGATGTTGGGGATGATATTCTCGCCCACCAGCACGGTGGCCAGTTCGGCCGACAGGGAGTTGGTCCACTCACGCACCGACTGGCCCTTGTAGCTGGCCACGGTGGAGAGCTGGCGCTCGTTCTCTTGCTGGGTGCCGCGGGTGTTTGAGATGGCCACCACCAGGGTGATGCCCGAGAGCGAGAGCAGCACAACCCCCAGGAAGGCCAGGATCAGGCGGGTGCGGATCGAGAGCTGGATCATAGGCTAAAACTCCACCAACGCAGCGCCGGTGAGCTGCACGCTGAGGAAGTTGACGAAGAAGAACCCGAAGAAGAGCGCCATCGCCACCAGCACCACGGTCGACCACCACGAACTGCGCGCCGGGCGGGGCAGGCGGCGGTTCAGGTAAATCAGCAGCAGCGGGAAGATCATCGCCGCCAGGTTGGCCATGTTGGCCGAAATGGTGGACAGGCGGGTGGCCAGGTCCTGCTCGATCACCAGCCCGGAGATGTAGATCGCGGCGGTGATGACGATAATCAGCCCCAGCATCACCGGGTAATACACCCAGCGCGGGTCGTTTCCGGTCCAGTCCTGCAGCCGGGCGCTCGACAGGTACACGGCCTCGGTCAGGTTGCGGGTCAGCAATTCGAGCACCACCATCTGGGTCGAATACAGCACGGCGAAACCGACGATCAACGCCCAGCCGGCCAGCAGCTGGCCGAAGCGCTGCCCCAGCAGGGTGGCGATCAGCGTGACCGGGTCGAGCGTATTGGCCGGCATGCCGCTGGTGCTGACCAGGTAGCCGCCCAGCACGCTGGGCAGCAGCATGCCCAGCAGGACGCAGATGAAGTACAGCCCCCACTGGTCCAGCAGCAGCAGGCGGAACCAGCGCTTCCAGGCGGCGGCGCTGCGCTCGTTCTCGGGGAAGGTCTTTCCGGTGGAATGCAGCGTGCCGGCCTGTCCGCCGAACAGCCCGGGCAGGTAGCCGGTGCGCGCGCCCATACCGTAGCCCTTATCGCGGTAGTAGCCGATGAACATGAAATTCAACCCGGAGGCCAGCGCGGCGAACCCGGCCAGCGCGCCTAACAGGGTGACATCGGTGCCGGCCGGCGGGCGGGCCGGCAGCAGCAGACCGCGCAGCGCCTGGCCCCAATATTCGCCCGGGACGATCACGATGCTGACCATCAGCAGCCCAAGCAAGATGTAGGGGATGAACGCCGCCTGGACGATCTCCAGCGTGCGTTCGATCTTACGCCCGAAGAGCAGCAGCCCGAAGATGCTCAACAGCAGCGCGATGCCGATCTGGCGCGAGATGGCCACATCTTCCGGGCCGAGCGGGCGGGCGGTCACCAGGGCGAAGAGCGACTGCCCGGCAGACACCGTCCAGCCGCCCAGGATAAACGACATATACAACGCCAGCAGCGCCAGCGGGATCCACAGCCAGGCGCCGGGCCACACCCGGCCGAAGCCCATCAGCGGCGATTCGCCGGTGGCCAGCGTGTAGCGGCCCAACTCCACGTTGTAGAAAACCTGCAGCACCACCGAGATCAGCACCACCCAGAAGATGCCCCGGAAGCCGAATTGGGCCACATTCAGTGGGCCGAGCATCCACTCGCCGCTGCCGATGGATAGGCCAACCCCGATGGCCGCCGGGCCGACCAGCAGCAGAATGCGCTCCTCTAACCCCAGGCGGCGCAGCCCCAGGGCCTGCTCCGGCTCGGGCAGGTCGTCCACTTCCAGGTCGGGGCGGCTGACGCCCAGCTTCCAGCGGGGGCGCGGCCAGGATTCGAGCGGGGCGGTGTGCCTGGCGCGGCCCGGCCGGGCGGCGGCCGAGGGTTTGTTGAGCGGAGTGTCCATCTACGGCTGTCCTTCTCCGGCCTGGACCGGGGCTGGCGGGTTGTCGCCCGCGGCGGGGGCCTGGTACGGGTCAAGCGGCTGCTCTGCTGCTGCCGCATCTTCGAACCCGTTTGCGGCGACAAAATCGCCGGCGCTGACGTCGCCGATGATTGGGCCGGCGTTTTCGCCGCCGGCGTTCAGATCGCCGGCTGCGTCCAACGCAGCGCCGTCGAACGCAGCGGCGTCCAGCGCCGGCTGCTCCGGCGGGTTCAGGCTGATCAGCACCTCCGGCAGGCCCAGCGTGCGCTGGATCTCCTCCACGGCGGTGCGCAGCACCGTCTGGATATCCAGCGTCTGGCGGATGCGCGCCGTGACCTCACCGCTGAGTTGCTCGCGGCGCGCCAGGCGGCGAGTGTCCTGGTACAGGCGGGCGCTGTCCAAGGCTACGCCCATCTGCTGCACGATCTCCTGCAGCAGGTCGACCTCGTCGGCGGTCCAGCACGGCTCATCCCCGGGCTGGGCGCTCTCTTTGGTGAACGAGATGGCGCCGATCTGGGCCTCGCGCACCGGGATGGGCAGAACCAGGTGGGCGGCGCCGCCCAGCGTCACCTGGACCGGTTGGTTTGTCTGGCGGGCGTGCTGACGGGCTTGCGCCAGGCGCGGCTCCACGGTGGGGGCGCCGGCCGCGCCGGCTGCGCCATAGCGATACAGGCGGTCCAGCCCGCCCTGCACCTGGAGCAGTTCGCTCCAAGACATCTGGCTGGCCTGGGTGTAGGCCCGGCGGGCTTCTTCAATTGTCTGGCGGCTCTCGGCGTACAGGCGGGCGTTGTCGATGGCGATGGCCAGCTGGTCGGCCAGGGCCTGGAAGGTGTCGATCTCCACCTCGCCAAATGCCTGGACCTGGCTGGACTGCACCGAGAGCGCCCCGATCACCCGGCCGCGCGAGCGCAGCGGCAGGGCGGCCTCCGAGCGCGTATCGGGCAGCTCGGGGTTGGTCACGCGCACTACGTCGCGACGGGCTTCCAGGGCGATGCGCGGCTGGGCGTTGGCGATGCACCAGCCGATCATGCCCGAGCCCAGGCGGATGCGGTGGCCGCGGGCCAGCATGGTCTGCCCGGCTGTGCCGGTGCCGGCCTGCAGCACGGCCCACTCGCCGCTGGGGTCGAGCAGGAACAGGCCGACGTAATACAGGCCGAACTGCGCCTGCACCTGTTCTACCGCTGCGGTCACCAGCTGCCCGGTGTCCATCAGGGCGGCGGTGGATTGGGCCACCTCGACCACGGCCTGCAAGTAGGCCGAGCGCTGCTGCAGTTCGGCGGTGCGCTGAGCCACCTGCGCTTCCAGCGAGTCGCGCACGCTTTCCAGCTGTGCCAGGCCGGCGCGCTGAGCCTGCAGGCTGCTGCGGGCCTCGTCTGCGGCGCGCTGTAGGCTGCGCGCCGCCAGGTAGATCAGCCCGGCGCTGGCGAAATAGACGACCGTGATGGAGAACCAGCGGCTGGTCGGGTTGAACGGCACCAGGCTGGCCGGCAGGGCGCCGGCGGCTTCGGCCGCCAGCAGCGCCAGGCCATAGGCGGCTACCACCCCAGCGGCGGCCAGCCCGGCCGGGCCGCCCAACAGCATCCCGGACAGGAGGATCACCAAGATCAGCCCGGCGAAGGGCGTGCTGCCAACGCCGCCGCTGAAGGGCGCCAGCCCTCCCAACACCAGCAGCGTGCCGGTCACCAGCAGGATTGAGGCGGCGCGCACCTGCCGGCGGCGGAGCAGCCACAGCGCACCCAGGTTGAGCCCGGTCAGCGCGCTGGCGCTGATCACTACTGCCAGCGGGGTGGTCGAGACGAAAACCGCCAGATACAGGGCCAGCGAAGCGGCCAGCATGACGCGCAGGATGATCGCCAGCAGCCCGGCCAGGCGCTGCTGCTCGGGGTCGCTGAAGGACGGCAGGCTTTTGAAGGGCTCAGGCAGTCTCATGGCCGTTGTTCCCTGATCTGGCAGACGCTAAGGCCGCATCGTTGTGCGGCTCGCCGGTTTCGCCGGGGTCGAGCTGCACCTGCACCTGGGCGATGCCCAGGCGCTGAGCCAGCTCGCGCATGGCGGTGTCGAGCACCACTTCCAGGTCGAGCGAAGCGCGCATGCGGGTGGTGACTTCGGCAGCCAGCTGCTCGCGGGCGGCGCGGCGCTGGCTTTCTTCGAGCAGGCGGGCGTTTTCAACCGAGAGGGCCGCCTGGTTGGCCACCGCCTCGACAATCGCCAGCTCGTCGGCGGTCCAGACGTGCTGCGGGTCGTCGCTCTCGACGCCGATCGTGCCGATCACCTGGTCGCGCAGGCGCACCGGCACCAACCGCAATCCCGCCGGTGGTTCGGCGGAACCGGCTCCGGCCGGGCCTGCTGCCTGCGCGCCGGTGGTCTGGCCGGATGGCAGCGGGCGCACCTCTAACAGGTCATACTCATAGGCCAGATGGGCGGCGCGGCTGCCGAGCTGCTCCCAGGCCTGGCGCGCCTGGCGCTGGGTCAGAGCGCTGGTCTCCTGCAGGGTGGCCTGCAGCCGCTCAACCAGGCGCAGGTTTTCGATGGCGGTAGCCAGCTGATCGGCCAGGGTCTGCAGCACCACTGCGTCCTCTTCGCTGAACGCTTCCAGGCGGGTGCTCTGGATATCCAGCGCGCCGACGATCTTTGGCCCGGAGCGCAGTGGCAGGGCCATCTCAGAGCGGGTATCGGCCAGCAGCGGCACAGCCAGGTAATCCCGGTCGGCCAGCACGTTGTTGACCAGGCGGGCCTGCCCGAAGCGGGTGACATAACCGACGATGCTGGAAGCCAGCGGGGTCTGCGCTGCGTCCGGGCTGCCGGGCGCAGCCCCGGCGCTGCTCTGCCCGCCGACGCGCAGGCGGATCTCCTGCTCGATCAGCTTCTGGCCCAGCTGGCCGCTAGCGGCCTTCAGGCGGGCATAGCGCCCGGTCTCATCCACCAGGAAGATGCCTACGTTGTAGTAATCGAAGCGCTTGCTGATCAGGTCAACCGCGCTCTGCAGCAGCCCGGGCAGGTCACGCGCCAGGGTGATCTCCTGGGCCACCTGGGCGGCGGTCTGGATTTGCAGCGAGCGGCGTTCGAGCTGCTCGGTGCGTTCGGCCACGCGCTGCTCCAGCCGGCCGAAGCTCTGGCGCAGCTGGGCCGACATCCCGCTCAGCGTGTGGGCCAGCTGGCCGATTTCATCGCTGTTGGCGGTCTCAATGCGGCGCAGCTCGGGCAGCGGGGCATCCCAGTCGCCTTCACCCAGCAGGCGTGCGGCGCGGGCCAGTCGCAGCAGCGGGTCGACCAGGCGGTTGGTGCCCAACCAGGCCAGCCAGATCAGCAGAACCGCCAGCAGCGCGCCGACCGGCAGGATGCGCCCGAACAGCAGCGCCTGGGTGGTGCGGCGCATCTCGCTCTCCAGCCGGGCGACGCTGCCCAACACATCCGCCGCCGGCACCAGCGTCGCCAGGCTCCAGCCGGTGGGCGAGCGGTCATCCGGGCTGGATTGGAACGGGGCATAGGCGATGAAATACTCCTGGCCGTTCAGGCTCAGGCTCTCGAAACCCTCCCGGCCCTGCTGCATCTCTTGCAGCACGCGGCGCAGGGCGGCTTCTTCCACCTGCTCTGCCAGCACTGGGCTGGCTTCGGGTTGGGTCAGGTCGGTGGGGGCCGGGCGGCCGAGCAGGTCTTGCCAGCCGCGCTCGGGCAGGATGATCGGGCGGCCCAGGTCGTCGATCAGGAACGAATAGCTGCCGGCGGTGAAACTGCCGGACTCAATCGAGCGCTGGATCTCGGTCAGGGTGATGTCGATGCCCGCCACGCCCACCAGGTGCTGCTGGGCGGCGTACACCGGCACCGCCACGGTGGTCACCATACCCAGGCCGGTGGCATCATAATACACCGGCGACCATACCGGGCGCACTTCGGCCTGGCCGCGGTTGCCTTCGAGGGCGGTCAGGTACCAGGGCCGCTGGGTGACGGCGAAATCGGGCGGCACCAGTTTGCCCAATTCGATGTTCGGGTAATAGCGCAGCACGTCGTTGGCTGTGCCCAGGTAGACCGCCGCCGCGTTGGGGTTGTTGTTCTTGACCGCCTGCAAGGTCAGGTCCAGGTAGGCGGTCATCTCTACGTCGCGGTTGAGCGCCAGCGACAGGCCGGAGTTCTTCAGCGTGCGGCTGATGGCAACAGTGGGGATAAACAGGCTCGAGATATCGGTGGCGGCGTTGTAATACTGCCCCTGCGGACCTTTGTTCAGCGTGATCGGCACGGGCTGCAGCG
>JBJSYW010000028.1:0-4353 GCA_046089985.1 Chloroflexota bacterium | reverse complement strand
TGACGAAACTCGATTAGTTTGTTAATGTACTCCTTGGTAGATGTTTGGTTGTCCACAACTCCAAGTTTCTACCAAGGGGCGGTTTTGCTCAAGGGCAGAACCGCCCTACTTTTTGTCTAAACTCGAATTTGAGATCTGCAGCCTGATCCATCCAGAGGATTATGAAGCCACGATGGAGCACATGCGCGCCTACCTGGAAGGCCGTTCGGACGAGTGGAACGTGATTTACCGCATCCGCCGGGTGGACGGCAGCTATGCCTGGTACCATGACCGGGGGAAGGCGATCCAGCGCGATGCCGCTGGAAAACCGCTCAAGCTGATCGGGACGGTGGTCGATGTCAGCGAGATTAAGCGCCTGGAAGCAGAACTGCGCCGGCAGGACAGCGAAGTATAGCCGGCGGGTGGTTTTACCGGTGGGCAAGATAGGGAAACAAGGGACGGGTGAGCGCAATGAATTCCAATCTTGATCGGAAGGCTTTGCAAGATAAGATCGCGCGCATGCTTCGCAGTCAAGCGCTGGACACTTCAATTCTGGAGAAGATGTCTGTCGAGCAGCTTGTTCAAGAGATCGGCGTCTACTATCAAGAACTGATTTATCAGAACGAGGAACTGCTGCGCAGCAGCGCCAGCCTGGAAGAAGCCCGCAACAGCTACCGGGATCTGTTCGATGAAGCCCCGAACGGCTACCTGGTGCTTGACCTGGACTATCGGATCCGCACGGTGAACAAGGCTTTCCTGGCCTTGCTGCACCTGGATGCCGGCGATCTGTTGGGCCAAAACTTGACTCGCTGGGTGCACCCCGACAGCCAGGATGTGTTCTACCTGAGCATGCGCGAACTGCTGCGCCTGGGTAGTTCGGAGATCTGCGAGCTAACGCTGGCGAACGGGCCGTATACCGTCGATGTGCAGTTCAACAACAATCTGCTCCAGCATGGCGCAGAGCGGTTGATCCGCTGCTCGGTGATCGACGAGACCGCCCGCAAACAGGCCGAGTTGGCGCTGCGCCAGAGCGAGGCGTTGTACCGCAGCCTGGTGGAGAGTTTCCCGGATGTGGTCTATACGTTTTCTGAGCGGAGCGGCGGGCTGTACTACTCTCCCAGTGTGAAAGGCCTGCTGGGCTTCAGCGCCGAAGAACTGCTTTCCCACCCGTTTTTATGGAATGAATCGATCCACCCGGACGACCGTTTGCAGGTGGCGGCGCTGCTGGAGAATTACCAGGAGGGCAGGCCGTACGACCTGGAATACCGCATTCGGGATGCGCAGGGCCGCTGGCTGTGGCTGCGGGACCGCTCGATTGGCCGCCGGGCAGAAAACGGCGAGATGCTGATCGAAGGCATGGCGACCGATATCACCGAGCGCAAGCAGGCCGAAGAGCAGGTGCGCTTCCAGGCCCGGCTGCTGGATAAGGTCGCCCAATCGGTGATTGTCACCGACCTGCAGGGGAAGATCATTTATTGGAACCAGTATGCCGAGACCCTGTACGGGTGGACTGCCGGCGAAGTGCTGGGGAAAAATATCGTCGATGTGACCCCTTCGCAGCTGACCCGCGAGCAGGCCGAGCAGATCATGACCAACCTGTCGGCCGGCCAACCCTGGGCCGGTGAGTTCATCGTGCGCGGCAAAGACAGCCGGGATTTCCCGGCCTTTGTCGTGGATACGCCCTTTAGCGATGAAAATGGCCGTCCGGAAGGGGCGATTGGGATTTCGTTCGATATCACCGATCGCAAACAGGCCGAGCAGGCGCTGCGCGACAGTGAGCAGCAGCTGCGCGCGCTGATCAATTCCCAGACCTGTTACGTGGTGCGCACCGACCTGAATGGGAATTACACCTATTGGAACGATAAGTTCAAGAAAGATTTTGGCTGGCTCCATAACCAGAGCTTCGCAGGCATCCGGGCGCTGGATACGATCTGCGCGCATCACCACTTGCGCACCCGGGAGGTGGTGGAAAAATGTCTGGCGAACCCGGGTGAGGTGGTCAAGGTCGAGCTGGACAAGCCCCGGCCAGACGGGGGGATCCGCACCTCGCTGTGGGAGTTCGTCTGTTTGCTGGATGTGGCCGGCCAGCCGAGCGAAATCCAGTGCATGGGGATCGAGGTTACCGAGCAGAAGGAAGCCCAGGAGCAGATTCGCCAATCCAACGAGCGCTTCACCGAACTGGCGGACAACATTCAGGAGGTGTTCTGGATGTTTGATAACCGGCTGCAGCGCATCATCTATATCAGCCCGGCCTATGAAGCGATCTGGGACCGCACGGTAGAGAGCCTGTACGAAAACTCGCGCCAGTATATCGACGCCATCCACGCGGATGACCGGGGGATCATGTTCGCCGCACTGGAGCGGCAGGCGCGCGGCGAGAAGACCGAGATGGAGTACCGGATCGTGCGCCCAGACGGCAGCTGCCGCTGGATCTACGACCGCTCATTCCCCATCTTCGATCAGCAGGGGGCGCTGCTGCGCACCACCGGGATTGCCACCGACCAGACCGAGCGCAAACAGGCCGAGCAGGAAACGCTGCGCCGCCAGGCGCTGCTTGAGAAAGTGATCCGGCTGGGCAAGACCGTTTCGGCGCTTACCGATCTGCCGGCCTGCCTGCGAGAAGTGCACCGCATTATCCGCCAGGAGTTGGGGTTCGACCGGGTGGGGTTGTTCTTGTATGACGGCGCCGCCGGCCTGCTGGGCGGCACGCTGGGCACCAGCCGCAGCGGGCAGGTGGAACGCAATGACTGGTTCAGCTTGCCCGCCGCCGGCCTGCCCGAATGGCAGGAGGCGCTGGCCGCGCCGCAGGGGATCCGTTGGATCGACGACTACCAGGCGGCCTACAACCCGCCGCTGGAAAGCGAGATGTACGGCGTCAGGCAGCACGTTGTTCTGGCGGCCTGGGCGGGCGACCAGCCGGTGGCGATGATCGCCGTCGATAACCTGATCACGCAGCGGGCAATCCTGCCGGTGGACCTGGAAGCCCTGCAGCTGTTCGCCGGCTATGCCGGGTTGGCCATCGCCAACGCACAGCTGCACGCCAGCCTGGAGCAGCGCGTGCGAGAGCGCACCGAAGAGCTGCGTCACAGCGAGGCTACCTACCGCACCCTGTTTGAAAACTCGAATGATGGTATTTTCCTGCTGTCGCCCGCGGGCGACGAATTGAGCGCCAACCAGCGGGCGGTGGAGATGTTGGGCTATTCTATGGAAGAATACCTGGCCCTGGGCCGCAGCGTGCGCAACCCGGTGGTGACCGACCCCGACCAGCGCCAGGACGGCGAGCGGCGCTTTGACGCGATCTTGCACGGCCACCGCGAACCGCTGTACGAGCGAGTGTTAACCCGCAGAGATGGCGGCCTGCTGGATGTGGAGATCAACCTCTCGCCGGTGCGTGATGCCGACGGCAATATCATCCTGGTGCAGAGCGGGGTGCGCGATATCACCGAGCGCAAAAAAGCCGAAGATACCATGCGGCGGGCCAATCACGAGTTGGAACGCTCGCTGCGCCTGAAAGACGAGTTCCTGGCCAGTATGAGCCATGAACTGCGCACCCCCCTGACCGGCATCCTGGGGATGGCCGAGGTGTTGAAGGCCGGGGTGTACGGCGGCCTGGCCGAGCGCCAGGTCAAGGCAGTGTGCACCATCGAAGAGAGCGGCCAGCACCTGCTTAACCTGATCAACGACATCCTCGACCTGTCCAAGATTGAAGCCGGCAGGGTGCAGCTGGACCTGGAACTGGTGGATATCGGCCAGGTGTGCCAGTCCAGCCTGCGGTTGGTGAAGGAGATCGCCGATAAGAAACGCCAGCGGTTGTCGTTCCGCACCTCCCCGGCGCAGATCAGCCTGCTGGGCGATGCCCGCCGCATCAAGCAGATCCTGGTCAACCTGCTCAGCAACGCGGTCAAGTTCACCCCTGAGGGCGGCGAGTTAGGGTTGGAGGTGACCGGCGACGCCGGTCGCGGGGTGGTGACATTCTGCGTCTGGGATAAAGGCATCGGTATTGCCGCGGAAGATATGGATAAGCTCTTCAAGCCGTTCATCCAGCTTGACAGCAGCCTGGCTCGCCGCTACGAAGGCACCGGCCTGGGCCTGTCGCTGGTGCAGCGCCTGGCTGAGATGCACGGCGGCAGCGTGGCGCTGGAGAGCGAGCCGGGCAAAGGCAGCCGCTTTATCGTCAGTCTCCCCTGGCTGGACAGCGACAGCCCACCCGGGGCTGCGCCTGCCCGGCTGGCCGGACGTCCGGCGCCCGAGCCCGTCCTGGCTGTCCCGGATCCAGCCGGCGCGCCGGGCGATGCGCCGTCTATTCTGCTGGTGGAAGACAACCCGGTGAGCGCCAGTTTGCTGACCGATTTCCTCGGCTCGCTGGGATACCAC
>JBJSYW010000027.1:0-3933 GCA_046089985.1 Chloroflexota bacterium | reverse complement strand
CCGGGCGCTGAAGGCCGCCTGGCGACGGTCAACCTGCGCTGGCAGGACCCAGATACGCTGGCGGTGCGCGAGATCAACGGCAGCTTCAACTCCTGGGACCTTGCCCGCAGCTTTGAGACCGCCGAGCTGCGCTGCCAGATGGCCGTGATCGTCGCCCAGTACGCCGAGCAGCTGCGCCAGAGCCCCTGGTCGGTGGGCATCTCGTTCGGGCAGGTGCTGCAGCACGCCGTACGCCTGGCAGGCCTGCTGCCCGGCGACCAGGACGTGATGGAGTTTGCCTCGCTGGTCAGCCGAGCGGCCCAGATCGATATCTTCCGCTAAGCGCCGCACACGCAAAGCGGGGCAGACCGGCCCGTTGGACCGGCCTGCCCCGCCTTTTTGTTTCCACCCGCCGCCTGCACGAGCGGCGGAAGCGGCTTAATCGGAGACCAGCTTGCCGTCGCGCAGATACAGGATGCGGTCGGCGGTAGCCGCGGCTTCCTGCGAGTGGGTCACCATCAGCGTGTTGCGCCCGGCCTGGCGCGTCAGCCGGTCGAGCAGCGCCAGCACCTGCCGCCCGGTGTCTTCATCCAGGTTGCCGGTCGGCTCGTCGGCCAGCAGCAGCAGCGGGTCGTTAATCAGCGCCCGGGCAATGGCTACGCGCTGCTGCTCACCGCCCGACAGGCGGTCGGGGAAGGTCTCCAGGCGGTCCTGCAGACCCACCTCGCTCAGCAGTTCCACCGCCCGCCGGCGCACCTCGCCCGCCGCACGCCCGCTCAGCTCGCCCGGCAGGCTGACGTTCTCCAGCACGCTCAGGGTCGGGATCAGGTTAAAAAACTGAAAGATGAAGCCGATTTTGTCGCGCCGGAACAGGGTGCGGGCGCGGTCGTCCAGGGCGGTCAGCTCGGTATCGGCTACGCAGATCGTGCCGCTGTCAGCCAGGTCGATCCCGCCGATCAGGTTCAGCAGCGTGCTCTTGCCGCTGCCGCTCTTGCCCAGGATGGCTACAAACTCGCCCTGCCCGATCACCGCGCAGGCGTCCTGCAACACGGTGCGGCGGGTGCTGCCTTCAAAATAGGTCTTGGTCAGGTGTTCGAGTTGGATATAACAGTCCATAACCGTCCCATCACTTGCGGGCCGCCGGTGCGGCGTACATCTCCAGGGCCGCCTGGCGCTGGAGCGCATGATCCACCAGCGGAGCGGGGTAAGCGCTGGTTTGCCGGCGCAGCGCCGGCGGAGCCAGCCACGGTTCGTGGATGAACGCATCCGGCAGGGCCGCCAGTTCGGGCAGCCAGCGGCGGATGAAGGCCGCCTGTGGATCGTGCTTGCGGCTCTGCGAGACCGGGCTGAAGATGCGGAAGTACGGCGCGGCGTCGGTGCCGGTGCCGGCGGTCCACTGCCAGCCGCCGTTGTTGGCCGCCGGGTCGCCGTCGACCAGGTGCTGCATGAAGAAACGCTCGCCCCAGCGCCAGTCGACCAGCAGGTCTTTGGTGAGGAAGGAGGCGGTCAACATGCGCAGGCGGTTGTGCATCCAGCCGGTTTCGACCAGCTGGCGCATGGCTGCGTCCACCAGCGGGTAGCCGGTCTGCCCGGCGCACCAGGCTTCAAACCACGCCCGGCTGCCGCGCCAGCGCACCTGCGGCAGGCGGAAGTTCTCACGACGCACGCGCGGGTGGTGGTACAGGATGTGGATGTAGAACTCGCGCCAGATCAGCTCGTTCAGCCAGGTCTCGGCCGAGCGGCGCGCTTCGGCCCCCGGGGCAGCCGCCAGCGCCTGCAGCGCCACCGCCGCCGCCTGCCTGGGCGAGAGCATTCCAAAGCGCAGGTAAGGCGAAAGCTGGGACGTGCCGTCCAGGTCGGGCCGGTCACGCTGCTCGGCATAGCGGTACACCCGCTCGCTGCGCACAAACTCGTACAGGCGGCGCTGCGCTTCGGCCTCGCCGGCGATAAACGGCACCCATGGCGGCAGCGCCGGGTGTTCCGGCAGCGACAGGCCCTCGAACCCAGCCGGGGTGGGGATCTCCGCCGGGGCAGCAGCCTTCAGGCGCTCAGGCAGTCCCGGCAGGGCCTTCCAGGCTTTGCTGAAGGGGGTGAAGACGGTGTAGGGCGTGCCGTCGGGCTTGAGCACTGTGCCGGGCGGGCGCACTGCCGGGCTGCCCACCCACTGCATCGGCAGGGCGGCGCCGGCGGCCGCGTCGCGGGCGGCGGCGTACGGCGATACGTCCGGCTCGGCGAAAACCTGGGCTGCGCCGCTCTCATCCACCAGGCGGCGCAGTTCGTCCACCACCGGCGCGCCGCCGCCGCGCAGCAGCAGGCGGCTGCCGCGCCGGCGCAGATCGGCGTCCAGGGCGCGCAGCCCGGCGAACAGAAACGCCAGGCGCTTCTCTCCTGCATAAGCCGAGCGCAGCAGCGCCGAGTCCAGCACAAAGACCGGCAGCACTCCCCCAGACGGCCCGCCGGCTTCCAGGGCGGCCTGCAGAGCCGGGTTATCGGCCAGGCGCAGGTCGCGGCGCACCCACCAGATGACGGTCAAGCTGCCACCTCGCTCAGCCGGTCCAGTTCGGCCACTTCATCGGCGCTCAAGCGCCAGCCCAGCGCGCCGGCGTTTTCCTGCGCCTGGCGGGCGTTCTTTGCGCCCGGGATCGGCACAGTGCCCTTGCAGATCGCCCAGTTCAGCGCCACTTGCGACGGGCTGCGCCCGTCATAGGCGGCGCCAATCTCTTGCATGCGGCGCAGCAGCGGCTGGACACGCCGCAGCAGCTCGCGGTTCCAGCGCCGGGCGCGCATCCCGGGCAGCGGGCGCTCGGGTGAATATTTTCCGGTCAGCACGCCCTGGGCCAGCGGCGAGTAGGCGATCAGCGTGACACCCATCTCCTGGCAAGCCTGCAGCAAACCGCTGCGCTCCACCCGCCGGTCAAGCAGCGAGTAAGGCACCTGGTTGGCAGCCAGCACATGGCCGCGTCGCTGCAGCACCGTGCTCGCCCGGCGCATCTGGTCGGTGTTGTAGTTCGAAACGCCCACCGCGCGGGTCAGCCCCTGGTCCAGCGCATCCGCCAGCGCCTCGGCCCAGGTCTCCACCGGCACCGGCTGGGTGGGGAAATGGACCTGGTACAAGTCCACCTGGGCCAGCGACAGCCGCTTCAGGCTGCCGTGCAGGGCGCGCAGCAGCGCGCCGCGAGTCAGCCGCCAGGGCAGCGGAAAGAACTTGGTAAAGGTCAGCACCGGGCCGGCGCCCGGGCCAGGCGTCTTCAGAAAACCGCCCAGCAGGCGCTCGGAGCGCCCGCGGCCGTATACCTCGGCCGTATCAACGAAATTGATCCCCGCTGCCAGGCTGGCGTCGTACCCGGCCCGGATATCGGCGTCGGTATAGCCCTGCCCGTAAGCCCAGACCAACCGGTCGCCCCAGGCCCAGGCGCCCAGGCCCAGGGCCGAAATTTGCAGCGAAGTTTTCCCCAGCGGGAGCAGTGTTTCTTCCATAATTACCACGCAGTCTTTTGGTTTACATCGGGCGGCTTAACGCAGGCCCAGTTTGTCGATCGCTTCGCGCAGCGTCTGCGCGCTGGCCTGCAGCTCACCGGCCTCGGCCTCGCTCAGCTTGGGGTAGAGCGTTTCGATCACGCCCTGCCCGCCGATCAGGTGCGGCAGCGACAGGCTGACATCGCGCACCCCGGCCACTTCGGCATGGCGCGTGCTGACGGTCAGGATCGAGCGCTGGTCGCGCAGGATCGTCTCGACCAGTTGGGCGATGGCGCTGCCGATGCCGTAATAGGTTGCCCCTTTACCGTTGATGATCGAATAGGCCGCCTTGCGCACCTGCTCGTCGATCGTCGCCCGGGCTTCATCGCAGATGTCCATCTCGCGCAGCCGGCAGTATTCGCCCAGCGGGATGCCGCCCACGCTGACCAGGGACCAGGTCAGCACTTCGCTGTCGCCGTGCTCGCCCAGCACGTAGGC
>JBJSYW010000026.1:0-2661 GCA_046089985.1 Chloroflexota bacterium | reverse complement strand
AGGTGCTGGCGCTGATCGAGCAGCGCCGCCAGGTGCGCGTCGAGAACAGCCTGCGCGATTACATCGTCCAGGTGGTGCGCGCCACGCGCGGCCATGCGGAGATCGAGCTGGGCGCCAGCCCGCGCGCCGCGCTGGCGCTGTATGGCGCGGCCCAGGCCTGGGCCGCCATCGCCGGGCGCGATTTTGTGCTGCCGGATGACATCAAAACTCTGGCCCCGCACGTGCTGACCCACCGCATGCTGCTCTCGCCGCAGGCCCAGCTGCGCGGCCGGCGCCCGGAAGAGCTGGTGGCGGCGGTGGTCAACACCGTGCCAGTGCCGGTGGAGCAGTAACAGGCGCAGCGTGGCCTCACCCGGGTGGTGGACGATCCTGGTGATGGTGCTGGTGGCGGCGCTGTTCACGCGCACCTACCCGCTGGCGGTCTTTGCGCTGATGCTGGCCGCGGTCAGTGCGGCGGCCGAGTGGTGGCGGCGGCGCTCGCTGCGCGGGGTCACCCTGCGGCGCCTGTTCACCTACCGCCGCGGCTATCCGGGTGAGTCGTTGACCTTCAAGCTGGAACTGGAGAACCGCAAACTGCTGCCGCTGCCCTGGCTGCGTGTGCTCGACCTGGTGCCGTATGACGTGGCCCCGGCCGACCCGTCCCAGGTAATCGCCACGCACATGCCCGACACCGGCATGCTGCTGTCGCTGTTCAGCCTGCGCTGGTATCAGCGCGACCGGCGCGCCTTCACCCTGCTGCTGCGCCGGCGCGGCATCTACCGCATCGGCCCGCCGCGGCTTGAATCGGGCGACCTGTTCGGTCTGTTCCAGGAAGCCAGCGACGACGGCCCGCAGGACCTGGTGACGGTCTTCCCGCAGCCGCTGGAGTTCAGCGAGCTGGGCCTGCCCAGCGCCGACCCGTTTGGCGATCAACGCGCCCGCCGCCGCCTATACGATGACCCCACCCGGGTGATCGGGGTGCGCGAGTACCGCCCGGAGGACGACTTCCGCCGCGTGCACTGGCCCGCCACCGCCCATACCGGCGATCTGCAGGTCAAGCTCTACCAGCCGGTCTCGGCCCGCCTGGTGGTGCTGTGCCTGAACGTGCTGACCCTGCCGCATTACTGGGAGGGCACCGATCCCGAACTGCTTGAATACCTGGTCAGCGTGACGGCTACGCTGGCGCAGCGCGGCCTGCAGGATGGCTTCCGGGTCGGTCTGGTTTCGAACGCCAGCCTGGCGCACGCCGACCAACCCTTCCGTGTGCCGCCTGGGCGCTCAAAGGCGCAGTTCAGCCAGCTGCTGATCGCACTGGCGGGCGTCACGCCCTTCGTCACTGGCCCGTTTGACCGCTTCCTGATGCGCGAAGCGCCGCGCTTGCCGTATGGGGCCACGCTGGTGATCATCACCGGCCTGCTGGACGACGCCATCGCCGAAGCAGTGCTGCGCCTGCGCCGCTCGGGCCGGCGGGTTCTGCTGCTGCACTTCGGGCAAAAGCGCCCGCCCGACCTGCCAGGGGTCGAAGTGGTGTTTCGCCCATTCCATCACAAACATTGAGCCTGCTGCCGTGGACAAACCGCCAGATACCGATCTACCTGTAAGCGCTGCCTCCCCCTGGTGGGCCAAGGCGGCTGCCGGGCTGCTGCTGGCTTACGAGCTGGCCTGGGTGCTGCCCTGGTACCGCGTGCTGATGGAGAGCTACAGCGCCCCGCCGGCCTGGCTGGGGGCGCTGGCCCTGGGCGGCGTGATGCTGGCGGCCTACCTGCTCTCGGCGCTGATGGGCAGGCTGCGCCTGGTGCGCAACCTGCAGCTGGGCGTGCTGTTGGGGCTGCTGGTGGTTGGGCTGTTCACCAACGCGGCGCTGCTGCTGCGCGGCCGCACCGGCCTGATCGCCGGGCTGGTGCAGATCGAGATCGACGTGCTCTACACCGCTCTGTTCACCAGCTGGATGTGGCTGCGCGGGTACACCCTTTATTTCGATGGCATCCGCCCGGCGGTGGTGTGGCGGCGCTTCCGGTTGGGTCTGTTCGCCTTCATGGCCTATATCTTTTACGCCTACCAGTGGCGTTTGGCTGCCCCCGGGCTGTTGAGCTACGTGGCTTTTCTGTTCACCGGGCTGCTGGCGGTGATCGTGACCCGCATCGCCTATGTGTGGATCGCCCGCGGCGGGCGGCGCAGCCCGTTCGACCGGCGCTGGCTGGGGGCGATCCTGGTCAGCCTGCTGCTGGTGCTGCTGCTCTCGGCGGCCCTGGGGAGCCTGCTCAGTGGGCAGTACCGCTTCATGCTCGATCTGGCCGGGGAGCTGGTGCGGTTGGCGACGGTCGTGGGCCTGTTCCTGCTTAGCCTGCCGGTAATTTTGTTCTCGTTCATCCTGTTCCCGCTGGTCAACTGGGTGCAGAACTGGTTCAACAGCCTGCCGCAGGCGCCCGAAGAACTGTTGGCCGCGCCGAGCGCCTACCCGTACCCGATGGCTGCCGCCGATACCTCGCCTTCGCAGGCGCTGATCACCGCCAGCGCGCTGTGCTTTTGGGCGGCGTTCCTGGTGATCGCTGCCGTCCTGTACCTGCGCGCTCGCCGCGCGATTGTGCGCCAACCGGCGCCCGAGTTAGATGCCCCGGAGTGGATCCTGGGCCGCGGCGAGCTAGCCCTGCAGGCCCGTAAGGCGCTGCAGGAAGGCTGGGA
>JBJSYW010000025.1:0-3469 GCA_046089985.1 Chloroflexota bacterium | reverse complement strand
ACCGGCATGGACGGCGATGAGATGAACTGGGCCGCGCTGCTGACGGCCGGGCAGCCGCAAACCGCCCGGCTGAACATGGACACGCTGATCAACGCCCTGGGCGGCGATCCGTTTGTGACCGACGAGACCTATGCCGCGCTGTTCGCCCCCAGCGGGGAGGCGGCCGAGCGCAACCTCCAGCGCCTGGCCGAGTATCGCCGGCTGCAGCGCAGCGATCCGGCGCTGTGGGGGAAAATCAGCCGCGCGCAGGTGATGGCCGGCGAGGAGCAGGTTGGCGGTCTGGGGTATGCCGAGACTTCTGAGCGCTCCCCCTTCTATCTGGCCTTCACCCAGGCCTGGAGCAGCCGCACGCTGAAATCGGACGACCCGAAATACGCCGATATCCAGCGCAAACAGGGGCAGATCGAATTCCCGGTGTTTGGCGATTCGCGCAGCATTCTGGCGGTCTCGCAGGATCCCCAGGTGCGCCTGACGGACGCGATGTACGGCTACCAGCGCTTGCAGGACACGAACAAGCGCGCCGGCGAAATGGTGAAGTTGATTGGCGATATGCGCCGCATTTCGGGCGGGGTGCTGGATGATGCTGCGATTGGGAAGCTGCCGCTGGCGATGCAGTCCCTGGCAACCGACATGCGCCTGCAGTTGGGCGAGCGCGCTTTCCGGCGGATTGCAGAATCCCCCAGCGGTGTGAACATCGAAGAGCGCATCGCGCGACTGGCGCTGGAACACAAGCAAAAAGAGTTCACCAGGAACATGGACGCCGGCCTGAAGCACGCTCCCACCGCGCGCAGCAGCGATATCTCTGCCTGGATCGGCGAAAAACCCTGGAACCCGCTGGACAATATCATCGGGCGCAATATCGGCATCGACGCAGGCAAAATCGGCCGGGCCGAGAATCTGGAGCTGTATGGCTCAGACGACAACCAGGGCAAGCTGTTCAAGCAGGGGCATGAGTTTGAACAACTGTGGAAGGCCCACCTGCCGGGTGTGCAGGACGCTGCCTTCCACCGAATTGGCGAGAGCAATGCGCCCTTTGAGGCTGTCCTCGGCGCGAGCAAGACCAGCCTGGGGGTGAGAATTGCGGCCATCCCCGACTGGTTCGCCTGGGATCCGCAGAACAGGCGGATGCATGTGATCAGCCACAAGATGTCGGACGATGCCCGCTATGGCGAGATCCAGGCGGCGAACGAAATCGCCGTCATGCAGCAGATGCTCAAGGACAACCCGGCCGGCTTCCGCGCCAGCCTGGATGAACAACTGCGCATTGTCCGTGATGACCGGGGCCAGATCGATATTGGCAAATCGGGGGCGATGGCTCCATTCTATAACGACATCATTGCCGCTGTGGGCGGCGGCGATATGCGCTCCTGGACGGTTGGCGCGGTCAAAACCCGCCAGGCAGATGGGAAGTTCGGTTACAAGGACAGCAGCGGCGCATATATCTACAAGGACCCCAGGGAGAGCAACTGGCGGGACGACCTGAACAAGACGATCATGCCGAAACTCGGATGGTTGAGTTCGATGCTCACCGACATGGATCTGCTCAGGCCGGCGTCTCGCCACCTGCTGGATCGCGCCGAGGCGGTTGGGGTGGACACATCGATGCACCGCAGTTGGCTCGGATCACCGGCGTATGTGCGTGCGGATGCCTCCGGCGCAGGATCCGGCGCTTCAGGCGCTGGGAACGCGGGCGGCCAGGGCAGCGGCAGCGGCGGGGGCGGCCAGGGACCGAACCTGGGCAGCGCAAACGGCGACGAAATTCCGGATTGGTTCGCCAAACTGATCCGGGGAATGCTGCATACGGGGGTCGCCAGGGGCGATGAAGGCGGCGTCACCATTTCCGGTTTTGCCCCCGAAGCGCGCCAGGCGCTGCGCGAGTCGCTCTCGCTGGCTTTTGCCGACAACGGCAGCGCAGCGCTCAAAAAGGTCAAAGCCGAGACTGCGCTGAGCGCGATGGGGACGATGGTTGAGCGCGAGAACAACCAGTACCTGACAAATTTTGACGCGCAGGTCAAAGGCGCGCTTGCCGATGTCCTGGGCGTACCGGCCGCCAGCCTTCCCAGCACGGTGGACGCATATCGCCTGGGCATGGCCACCCAGCCCAAAGAAACCGCCGCCGCGCTAGCGCCATACGCCGATGAGATGGGCAACATCGGCCGGGCTTACCAGGATGTCCAATCCGTCGCCAGAAACCGGGAGTATGCGGTCGGCATCCTGGGCGTACGCTCGGAAGGCTCTTACTACATCCAGAGAGGCCTGGAATACGGCTTCGACCTGGCTGACGAACCCATCGGCCGCGCCTTTGAAGATATGTATATCATCGGCGCGGATCTCAAGAAATACAACAGACAGAAGGGTCGCGGCCGCGGTCGGGCCGAGCGCGCGGTGTCCAGGGATGAGCTGGGGTATCTGGATGAATACGCCGGTGCGCAGGACTTCTATGCCCAGGCGCAGATGAATTACGCCCAGCAGCCATCGGCCGGCAACAAGTTGATGATGCAGATGGCCGAGAAGGCCACCCGCTGGCATGAAGCCCGGGTTGGGCTGATCGACCTGCAGAGCCAGTTCAAGGATGCTTACCATACGCCCGCGCCGCAGAACATGGACGAACTGCGGTTGTTTATGGGCCTGGGCGCAGATCGCGTCAACCAGGGGCCGGCGGGTTTGCTGAAGAAGATGGCCGGCGCGTTCGGCCGGATGGAGAGTCTCAGGGCTGAATTCACCGGCCTGTTGAACACCCCCACGGAAAAGCAGGAGTACTTCGACGCGGCCGGTTACCATAACCGCATGGTCTTCGCCGCCGCCCGCGATGACATTGTCCGGGACCGGCGCAATGCGGCGCGCTCCGATCCGGGCAACCTGGCGGCCGAGTTGGACCACCGGCGCAGCCGGCTGGATTGGAAGTGGAAGACAGCCGACGACAACCTGGCTGAGATGCTGGACGACTTTGCCGTTTTTCACGATGGTCTCCGCCCGCGCGACGCCGGCGAACTCATCAGCAGTTACAGCCCGACCACCCGCAAAGAGCGCAAATCCTACCGGCGGCTGTACAACGCCTTTCGCGAGCGAGAACGCCTGCTGGACGATTACAAAGCGTTCAACAAAGACCTGCAAGAAGGGATCATCCCCGGCGAGGAGAAGATCCCGGCCGGTATCCGGCAGAGCTACCGTGATTACATGGCTGCCGTAGAGACCACCAACCTGGCGCAGGCGGCTGTCCCGGCGGCCGGTGCGGACAAGTACGAGTGGCAGGCCTACCACCGCAGTGTGAAGACTGCGGCTGTGGAAGAGGCCCAAAAGAAGGCGGGCCTGAAGCTGGAGAAGACCAGCCATGCGTTTGAGCAGATGTTCAGCGCCGAATTGGGCGGCAAACCTGCGCCGCGCGATTATGCGGAATTGAAGGCCTTCGAGCAGGGGCGACCCAACCTGTCTGAGTCTCAGCAGACCATGATCAACGCCCAGGGCGAGG
>JBJSYW010000024.1:0-2558 GCA_046089985.1 Chloroflexota bacterium | reverse complement strand
GGTAAAATCGCCTTGGTAGGTCATGGTGTCATCTCCTTTGTTTAGCTTGGCGGCTTCAAAGGATACACCTGACCTACCTTTTTAAGGTAGCCAATTTTACAGAAAGAAGTTTACACTAACAACGCCTGGGTCGAGGGGATGCCGCAGCCGGCGTTCAACAGCGCCTGCACTGGTCACGGAAGGTGACCAGGTTGGGCGGCCGGTCCAGGCTCAATTCCCGGCCCGCGCCGCGTAACTTGCGGCGGCGGGTGGTGTTAAAACCAAGCGATACCGGTGACTTGATCATTTATACCGGATTGGCCTTATTTTTTCATTATAAAAGGAGCTTTCGATGGCAAAAATCGCCCTGGTAACCGACAGCACGTGCAATCTGCCAGGCCACCTCTTGCAGCAGTACAACATCCACATCGCCCCGCAGGTGCTGATTTGGGATGATCAGACCTACGCCGATGGGGTGGACATCCAGCCCGAGCAGTTCTACGAACGGCTGAAGAACTCGAAGAGCATGCCCAGCACGTCTCAGGCCACCCCCGCCACCTTCCAGCGCATCTTCTCCAAGCTGCTGGCCGAGGAGTACCAGGTGCTGGCGGTGTTGATCTCGCACAAGCTGTCCGGCACGATCCAGTCGGCCATGCAGGTCTTGGATGGCATGCCTGGCGCGCCGGTGGAGATCGTCGATTCAAACACAGTCTCGATGGCGCTCGGCTGGCAGGTGCTGGCTGCCGCCCGGGCGATCGAGGCGGGCGCCGGCCTGGCTGAGGCGCGCGCCGTTGCCGAGCAGGCCCGCGATAAGGTGGGTGTGGTGCTGGCGGTGGATACGCTCGAATTCCTACATCGCGGCGGCCGCATCGGCGGCGCCAGCCGCTACCTTGCCACCGCCCTGAACATCAAACCCATCCTCGAGGTGGTGAACGGGCGCGTCGAAGCCGTAGAGCGGGTGCGCACACGCACCAAATCGCTGGCGCGCCTGGTGGAGATCGTAGCCGAGAAGACCTGCGATGCCCGGCCGGTGCGCCTGGCCTCGCTGAACGCCAATTCCGCCGAGGAAGCGCGCGAAGTACTGGAACTGGCCCGCGGCCGCCTGAACGCGGTCGAAACCTTCGAGACCGAGGTCAGCCCGGTGATTGGCGCACACGCCGGCCCCGGCACCGTGGCGCTGGCCTATATGGCCGGACTGTAGCCGCTTTGTGACATAAATCCCCACCGGGCCGTCTGAAAGAGACCTTTCAGGCGGCCCTTTTGTTATTTTTTCCTTTCACCGCCTGGTGGATTTAAGTTACAATACAGAAAGTTGCCAGACAACTTAATCCGCCTGGCTGTCCGATGGTTATTCGATGAGCGCAATCGAGAATATGCCCGAATTCCCTACCCTGGCTTTCTTGCCCGTCAAGAACATGCTGATTCACGAGCGGCATGACAACCAACGCACCCGCCCGTTGATTTTGCGCATCCGCGCCAGCGGCGTCTTCCGCAACCCGCCGGTGGTCTCTCCGCTGCAGGACGGTTCCGGCCGATATATGGTGCTGGATGGCGCCAACCGCGTCACCGCCCTGGAAGAGATGGGTTATCCGCACATCCTGGTGCAGGTGGTCCAGCCCGATGACCCCGGCCTGGGGCTGCACTGCTGGAACCACATCGTGTGGGAGATGAACCCGCTGCGCTTCCTGGACGGCATCCGCTCAATCGCCGGGCTGGAACTGGTGCCCGGGGCTGCGCCCGATTACACCCCGCAGTTGGCGGCTAACTGCGGCCTGGCGGTGGTGCAGACCCCCGCCGGCGGCTGCTACGTGCTGTGCTGCGAGGCCGAGACGCTCAAAGAGCGCGTCGACCTGCTCAACGCGATTGTGGACAGCTACAAAGACCGCGCCCGCCTGGACCGCACCAGCGTGCGCGATGTGCGCAGCATGGCCGATATCTACCCTTCGCTCAGCGGCCTGGTGATCTTCCCCGCCTTTGGTGTTCACGATCTGCTGCGCCTGGCGGGCGACTCGTACCTGCTGCCCACCGGCATCACCCGCTTCATCATCTCTCCGCGCGCTCTGCACCTGAATTACCCGCTCGAAGAACTGGCTTCGGATCAGCCGCTCGAGGAGAAGAACCGCAAGCTTGACCGCTGGATCCAGGAGCGCCTGGCCCACAAGGGCGTGCGCTATTACGCCGAGCCAACCTACCTGTTCGACGAATAACCCCTCAGCTTTCTTGTTTTGGACGCCATCCCGTATGGACCTCTTTTTTGCCGATCCCTCTGAAGTGCCCCTGCCGCCCGACGAGGTGCGCATCCGCAGCCTGCTGGCCGAGCCATACCCGGACGGCCGGCGGGTGCGCGTCTCGGTCGAGATCGACCCGTTCCAGCGCCGGCCGAACGCCGAGCTGGCGATCGAGGACGCCGGCGGCCGCGAGCTGGCCTCTGCCAGCGTGATCGAGAGCATGACGCGCAAGTTCTCGATGACCCTGCACCTGCGCGGCGACGTATCCGGCCCGCTCACCCTGACGGCTACCCTGTTCTATGCCCAGATCGACCCGCCGCCTGAACCCGACGCCGAGCCAGGCCCGCCGCC
>JBJSYW010000023.1:0-2853 GCA_046089985.1 Chloroflexota bacterium | reverse complement strand
CGCCGTGCTGCAGGCCCAGGTGGGCGACCTGGCCCCCGAGCTGGTCAAGCTGGCCCCCGAACTGGCCGGGCGGCTTGGTCAGCCGGCGGCCAACCCGCCGCTCTCGCCCAACGAAGAGCGCCTGCGCCTGTTCGACCACGTGGCGCGCTTCTTCGAGCGCGCCGCGGCCGGCCGGGGGCTTTTGCTGTTCATCGACGACATCCACTGGGCCGACCAGAGCACCCTGGCGCTGCTCAACTACCTGCTGCGCCACCTGAAGAACACGCGCTGGATGGGCCTGGCCTGCTACCGGGAGGTCGAGCTGGACCGCGCCCACCCGTTCGCGGCCGCGCTGGTGGATTGGGGCCGCGGGCGGTTGGCCACGCGCCTGGCGCTCGGCCGCCTGTCACAGGCCGATGTGGGCCAACTGCTGGCGGCGCTGTTTGGGCTGCAGTCCACCTCAACCGAGTTCACCGAGGCGGTCTACCGCGAGACCGAAGGCAACCCGTTCTTCGTTGAAGAGGTCATCAAGGCTCTCATCGAGCAGGGCCAGATCTACCGCCAGGACGGCCGCTGGCAGCGCGGCGAGATCACCGAGCTGACCATCCCGCAGAGCATCAAGGAGGCCATCGGCCGGCGGCTGGACCGCCAAAGCGCGGCCTGCGTGGAGATGCTGCACATCGCCGCGGCGCTGGGCAAGCGCTTCACCTACAGCGAGCTGGCGGCGGTCTCGAACGGGATGGATGAAAACCGCCTGCTCGACGGGCTGGACGAGGCGGTCAGCGCGCAGCTTCTGCGCAGCGAAGGCGGCGAGACCTTTGCCTTCACCCACGACAAGATCCGCGAAGTGCTGTACGAAGAGATGAACCCGGTGCGCCGCCGCCGGCTGCACCTGCGCCTGGGCCAGGGGCTGGAGCAGTTGTTCCAGCCCGGTCAGGGCAGCCGCGAGTGCAGCCGCTGCGACAGCGAAGTGCAGACCCTGGCGTATCATTTCATTGAAGGCGGCGACCTGGAAAAGGGCCTGGAGTACTCGCAGCAGGCGGCCGAAAAGGCCCGCCAGGTGTTCGCGCTAGACGACGCGCGCCTGTTTTACGAACACGCCATCGAGTGCGCCGAAGCGCTGGAGCGCCCGCTGGCGGCGGCGCGCCTGTTTGAAGCCGCCGGCGACCTGGATCACCAGCGCGGCATGTACCAGCCGGCGGTGGACGCCTTCCAGCGGGCGCTGGCGCTGCTGGGCGATGATCCCTCCGCCGCCGCCGGCCGGGCGCGCATCCGTGTGCGTCTGGGCACGGCCTACGCTCAAACCGGCGACGAGCAGGGCCTGCAGCATCTGCTGGCGGCTATCGAAGCGCTGGACCCCGAGCGGCAGGCCGAGGAGCTGGGCCTGGCCTACGCCCAGTTGGGCCGCTATCATCACTACCGCGCCCATTGGGACCAGGCGATCGCCATGCTGCAGAAAGCGCTGCAGATCGTCGAACCACTGTCCGGCGGCGCGCCGGTTGCGAAGCCGCACAGTGGGCCGCCGCAGGGCGGCGCGTCGGAGGGCGGCGCGTCGGAGGGCGGCGCGCCGCCCGCGATCCCCGGCAGCGAAACGCTGATGAATATCTACGCCTACCTGTCGGGCGCATACCAGCAGAGCGGGCGCTATGCCACCAGCATGGAATGGGCGCAGCGCTGCATCGAGCTGGGCGAGCGCACCGGCAATTTGATGGCGGTGGCGCTGGGGTACGAGTTCCTGGCCGAAGACCATTACGCCACCGGCAAGTGGCGCAAGGGGTTGGAGTACGGCGCGCTGGACCGCGCGCTGGGCCAACGGCTGGGGTCGCTGTCGCGCATTGGCTGGGGGCTGTCGGCCGAGGCTTACAGCTACAACGGCCTGGGCGAGCTGGATAAGGCCCTGCAGGCTGCGCAGGCTTGCCTGGAGATCGTCGAGCGCAGCGACGAAGAGCGCCTGGGGATGCTGGCGCGCTCGCTGATCGTGCAGTTGTACCTGCAGATGGGCCAATTCGAGCCGGCGCAGGCCGAGCTGGAGGCGCTGCGCCGCCGGGCCGAGCAGGGCGACCAGGGCCAGGTGTGGAACTGGTACCTGGCGGCCTGGTCCACCCAGGCCACCGAGCTGGGGCGCTGGGAAGAAACGCTGCAGGCTTCGGACCTTTGCGAGCAAAAGCTGGGCTTCCGGTTCATCATCAACGACGCCCTGGCCCAGATCCAACTGGACCGCCCGCAAGCCGTCGAGCAGATCCGCGGCGAGCTGATCGAAATCAGCCGGGATCATTACGGCGGCTCGACCAACGAGTCGCCCGATCTGCGCCTGGTCCTGGCGCTGATCGCCGCCTACCAGGGGCAGCCGGGCCAGGCGGCGGCCTTATTCACGGAAGCCGAACAGCTCTACACGGCCCAGGAGACCCGCCTGGGTCTGGCCCGCACGTTGTATTTCCGGGCGCTGTTCCACCAGACCGCCGGGCAGCCGGCAGAAGCATCATCGTATATCCAACGCGCCCTGGAGGTGAGCCGGGCGTGTGGGTCGGTTCTTTATATTGAAAAAACCAGTGGGATCCTAAGGAGTCTGTCTGAAACATCATGAAATCAAGCGCCGTTTTTGAATTTCACGTCTCGCGCCGGGCGCGCCAGCGCTACCAGTTTGACGAGTTCCTGTTTACCACGTCGGGCAACGTGATCTTCGCCAACCCGACTGCCGCCCGAACCTTCGCCCAGCGCATGAACGCCCAGCGCGAGCTGGCGGGCGCGCCGGACCAGGCGGTGCAGGCCGGACTGATCAACGTGATGGGGTTGATCGATGAAGTGCTGCACCAACTCTTCCGCCAGTACCGCCGCCAGAACCCGGGCATGATGCAGGCGGCGTTGGAGTGGCTG